>NZ_NQYT01000079.1:0-11972 GCF_009192935.1 Xanthomonas sp. LMG 12461 | reverse complement strand
GCAGCTGCAAGTGCAAGTGCAAAGTGCTTTCGCGCTTGGCGCGCGAGTCACTTTTCTTTGCTTGTGCAAAGAAAAGTAACCAAAAGAAAGCACACCCGGGCGGCACGCCCTCCGCGCTGCGCGCTCCGGGTGCGCAAGCAGACCGGACATTTTTCGGCGGCACATCCATGTGCCGTCGAAAAACGGCGCGCATCCTGCGCGCCGCCCCTGCGGGGTTTTCGTCCGGTCTGCTTGCCGTGCCTCACGGGACCCTGAACAGCCAAAGCCAAAGCAACCGCCACAGCAACAGCAACAGCCAAAACCGGAACCAAAACCAAAGCAGCAGCAAAATGCGTCGCCGCTATGAGTGCGCGTGCTGTTGTCGCATCAGTCGAGTTCAATCGTCTCCATGAACACCCTCCCCGAATGGCTCGCCTACATCGAGCGCCAACACCCCCAGGACATCGCCATGGGCCTGGAACGGGTGCGCGCCGTGGCAGCACACATGCGCCTGACCAAGCCGGCCAAGCACGTCATCACCGTCGGCGGCACCAACGGTAAGGGCTCGACCGTGGCCTTCGTCGAGGCCATCGCGCGTGCCGCCGGCTGGCGCGTGGGCAGCTACACCTCGCCGCACCTGCTGCGCTACAACGAGCGTGTGCGCATCGACGGCGACGAGGCCAGCGATGCCGATCTGGTGACCGCCTTCGCGGCAGTGGAGGCCGCGCGCGGCGACACCGCGCTGACCTACTTCGAGTACGGCACGCTGGCGGCGTTGTGGCTGTTCCAGCGGGCCAAGCTGGAACTGGCGGTGCTGGAAGTCGGCCTCGGCGGCCGGCTGGATGCGGTGAACCTGGTCGATGCCGACGTGGCGGTGATCACCACCGTGGACATCGACCACACCGACTGGCTCGGCACCGACCGCGAGACGATCGGCGCGGAGAAGGCCGGCATCGCGCGGCCGTGGAAACCGCTGGTGCTCGGCGAGATCGATCCGCCCTCTAGTGTGCTGCGCCGCGCCTACGCCATCGGCGCCAATGCGCTGCGCGCCGGCAGCGACTTCTTCCACGAGCCGATCGACGCCGACCGCTGGCGCTGGCGCGACGTCGGCACCGAACTGCAGTTGCCGCTGCCGCAGTTGCGCGCGCCGGTGCAGCGCGCCAACGCCGCCACCGCCATCGCCGCCCTGCGCGCCCTGCGCCGGTCGCTGCCGCGCAACGCCTACGCCGAGGGCATCGGCGCCGCGCGCCTGCGCGGGCGCCTGCAGCCGTGCGTGCGCGACGGGGTGGAGGTGCTGGTCGACGTCGGCCATAACCCGCAGGCGGCCCGCGAACTGGCCGCCGCGCTGCAGGTGCAACCGGTCGCCGGCCGCACCTGCGCCGTGTTCGCGGCGCTGGCCGACAAGGACGCCGCCGGGGTGGTGGACGCACTGGCCGCGCAGGTCGATGCCTGGCACCTGGCCGGCCTGGCCGGCAACCGCGGCCAGAGCGCTGCGCAGTTGCGCGCGCGGTTGGCGGGGACCGCCGCCGCCGAGGCCGGCGGCGCCGAGAGCGTGGCGCAGGCGCTGCAATCGGCGTTGGCGCAGGCGCAGCCGGGCGACCGGGTGTTGGTGTTCGGTTCGTTCCATACCGCCGCCGAGGCCTTGCACTGGCTGCATTCAGCCGGCTGATCCCGCCTCCGCGCGGGCCCACCTTATAATCGGCACGGCACTCCGCCACGCCGCCCCCTCAGCCTTTCCGTGGATACCGTCCTGAAACAGCGATTGATTGGCGCCCTTGTCCTGGTAGCGCTCGCCGTGATCTTCCTGCCGATGCTGGTGAAGGGGCCTGCGCCCGACAGCGGCGTGGCCAATGTGCCGCTGAAGGCGCCCGACGCGCCGGCCGACGGCCAGTTCGAGACCCGCGAGCTACCGCTGGTGACCCCGGGCGACGCACCCAGTGGCGGGGCGGTGGGCATGGCCAAGGCGCCGGGCGCCGCCGCTGCGCCAGCCGCCGCGCCGGCGCCGGTCAAGGACAACCCCGATGCCGCCGACCTGGCCGATCCGGCCGCGGGCAGCGCCGCGCAACCGTTGCCGCCGAGCACGGCCGCCGGCAACTACGCGGTGAATTTCGGCGCCTACGCCACCGCCGCCGACGCCGATGCGGTGATCGCGCGGCTCAAGCAGGCGCAGCTGCCGGGCTTCCGCGAGCAGGCCACGATCGGCGGGCGCCAGGCCTGGCGGGTGCGGATCGGACCGTATGCCGATCGCGCCCAGGCCGAATCCGTGCGCCTGCAGGCGGTCAAGGTCCGCAACGACGTCAACGCCCAGGTGGTGACCCTGGACGCGGCGCCGAGCAACGCCACCCCGGCCAGCGCTACGCCGGCCGCCGCCAGCAACGTCGCCGCCGCCGCGCCCGCCGCCCCGGCCAGGACCGAGGCGCTGCCGCCGGAGCCGGCCAAGCCGGTCGCTACCACCAAGCCGGCGACGCCGCCGGCGCCCAAGCCGGAACCGGCCAAGCCGGCTGCGACCAAGCCCGAACCCACCAAGCCGGCGGCCACCCCGGCCACCACGGCGGCGGCCAAGCCGGCGCCGAGCGTACCGGCCGCGCCGGCGGCCTCCGGCACCGGCTTCGCCGTGCAGCTGGGCGCGTTCGGCAAGGCCGAGGACGCCAATGCCCTGCGCGACAAGGTGCGCGCGGCCGGCTTCAGCGCCTTCGTCGAGCAGGTGCGCACCGACAAGGGCGCGCTGAACCGGGTGCGGGTCGGCCCGGTCGCCAACCGCGCCGATGCCGAGCAGTTGCGCGCCCAGGTGGCAGCCAAGGTCGGCATCAGCGGTATGGTACGTCCACATCCTTGATCGGGCTTCGGCCCATGGAGTAGCACGATGGTCCAGGGAAGGCAGGCGCGACGCGCGATCGGCGCGATGCAGCGGCTCGGCCGCGGGAGGCGCGCATGATCGACATGGTGCTGTTGACGGTGATCCTGGTCTCGGCCCTGCTCGGGGCCCTGCGCGGGTTCGTCGGCATCGTGGTCGGCACGCTGTCCTGGTTCCTGGCCGGCTGGGCCACGTTCCAGTTCGGCGGCAATGCCGGGCAGTGGCTGGCCAACGGGTCCCGGCCGAGCATGAGCTACTACCTGGGCGGCTACGCGCTGACCTTCGTGACGATGATGGCGGTGGTCGGCATCACCGGCATGGTGATCCGCACCGCGGTGCGCTCGACCGCGCTGTCGGGCACCGACCGCGCGCTCGGCTTCGGCCTGGGTGCGGCGCGCGGCGGCTTCTTCGCCGCGGTGCTGGCGTTCCTGATGAGCTTCACCCCGCTGACCCGCGAGCCGGACTGGCAGCATTCCATGGTGTTGCCGGTGCTCAAGCCGGGCGTGGGCTGGATGCGCGCGCAGATACCGGACTGGCACATGCCGCAGATGCCGCAGATGAACCTGTCGCAGATGCCGCAACTGAACGTGTCGCAGATGAATTTGGGCAACTTGCCCGCGGCAGGCGATAATGCCGCGCTGGGCAACGCCCTGCAGGCCAGTGGGCTGCAGGAGATGATGTCCAAGGCCCTGGGACGTCCCGGGGTGCGGTCCGCGCAGCCCGGGGGCGATCCGTCGCAACTGATGCCCGCGAACATCGATCCGGCGCAGGCGCGTCCGGCGCAATTCGACCCGGCACGGGTCGAACCCAACGGCCAGGCACGGCCACCTTCCCAATAGCGGCATTCCCGCCGCGGAGAGCGTTGACATGTGTGGCATCGTCGGAATCGTCGGCAACCAGAACGTGGCCGGGCAACTCTATGACGGCCTGGCCGTGCTGCAGCACCGCGGCCAGGACGCGGCGGGCATCGCCACTGCCGACGGCACCCGCCTGCGCGTGCAGAAGGCCAACGGGCTGGTCCGCGACGTCTTCGACGAGAAGCGCATGGCGGTGCTGGAAGGCCGCGTCGGCATCGCCCATTGCCGCTATCCGACCGCCGGCTCGGAAGGCATGGACGAGGCGCAGCCGTTCTACGTGAATTCGCCGTACGGCATCGCGCTGGCCCACAACGGCAACCTGGTCAATACCGAAGCCCTGCGCCAGCAGGTGTTCGAGGCCGACCGCCGCAACATCAACACCGATTCGGACAGCGAAGTGCTGCTGAACGTGTTCGCCTACGAGCTCGACGCGCAGCGCATGCTGACCCCGGAGGCGGCGATCCGCGCCGTGGCCGGCGTGCACCGCCGCTGCAAGGGCGGCTACGCGGTGGTCAGCGTGGTGCTGGGACTGGGCCTGGTCGCGTTCCGCGACCCGCACGGCATCCGTCCGCTGGTGCTGGGCAAGCGCGAGAGCGTGGAGGGCGACGAGTACATCGTCGCCTCCGAGTCCTCGGCGCTGGACATCCTCGGCTTCACCCGCGTGCGCGACGTGCGCCCCGGCGAAGCGCTGGTGATCACCGGCCGCGGCGAGCTGTTCTCCGAGGTCTGCGCCTCGCCCACCGACCACACCCCGTGCATCTTCGAGTACGTGTACTTCGCGCGGCCGGACTCGATGATCGACAACGTCTCGGTGCACAAGGCGCGCATGCGCATGGGCATGAAGCTGGGCGAGAAGATCCTGCGCCTGCGCCCGGACCACGACATCGACACCATCATTCCGATCCCGGACACCTCGCGCGACGCCGCGCTGGAGATCTCCAACGTGCTCGGGGTGAAGTACCGCGAGGGCTTCGTCAAGAACCGCTACATCGGCCGCACCTTCATCATGCCGGGACAGGGCGAGCGGGTGAAGTCGGTGCGCCGCAAGCTCAATCCGATCCACCTGGAATTCCGCAACCGCGTGGTGCTGCTGGTCGACGATTCGATCGTGCGCGGCACCACCAGCCGGCAGATCGTGCAGATGGCGCGCGACGCCGGCGCGCGCAAGGTGTATTTGGCCAGCGCCGCGCCGCCGGTGCGCTATCCCAACATCTACGGCATCGACATGCCGGCCGCCGACGAACTGGTCGCGCACGGCCGCAGCGAGCAGGAGATCCAGGAATTCCTCGGCTGCGACTGGCTGATCTACCAGGACCTGGAAGACCTGGAGACCGCGGTGCGCGAGGGCAACCCGGAACTGAAGGCGTTCGACTCCTCGTGCTTCAACGGCCAGTACACCACCGGCATCGAATCCGGCTATTTCGAGCGGATCATGCAGCTGCGCTCGGACGAGGCCAAGCGCAAGCGCCGTGCCTGAGTCCCGCCGCCGCCGCGCCCGGGCGCGGCGCATGCTCGCGCTGGCGGGTCTGGCGGCGCTGTGCGGCGGCTGCACTGCTGACGACGCCACGCGGCCGGTGCAGGCGCTGGACGATCCGCGCCTGCGCGACGGCAGCGTGCCGAGTGCGCAGTTGACCATGCTGCAGCTGTACATGGCCCCGGACCAGTTGGCGGTGCTGCAGCCGGGCTACCGCGCACCGCTGGCGATCGCCGGCGCGCAGCGCATCGGCGAGGACCTGCTGCTCCTGCGCCTGCGCGCGCAGCGCTCCTCCGACGACGTGCGCGCCGATGCGCCGCAGTGGGGGTATGCCGTCGATTGCCGCGACGGCACCTCGCGCCTGCTTGCCGCCGGTATCGGCGTCGACGCCGGCTGGCCGTCGAGCGCACCGCTGGCGAGCATCCCCGAACCGCCCGCGGCCGACCGCCGCAGCGCCTTCGCCCTGGCCTGCGCACATCGCGTGGACTGCGTGTTCAAGGTGCCCGGCAACCGCTGCGAGCAGGCCCAGCGCACCTGGCTGGAACGGCGCCAGGCAGCAGCGCATCCGCAGGCGGCGCCGTGAACGGCGACCTGTACCGGGCCGCGCGCGCCTGCCTGGACGCCGCCGACCCCGACGAGAAGGTGGCGCTGACCCAGCGCCATGCCGCGGCCTGGCGTGATGGCGCGCTCGCGGTGCCGGCCGCGGCGCCGGCGCCCGAGCCGATCCGCATGCCGGGGCGACCACCGCGACCGCTGCTGGTGCATCCGCGCGAGCTGCCGCGGCGCGGCCTCGGCAGTGCCGAGGGCCGTGCGGCGTTCATCCACGCCATCGCCCACATCGAGCTCAACGCCATCGACCTGGCCTGGGACGCGGTCTACCGCTTCCGCGGCCTGCCGCCGGCGTTCTACGCCGACTGGGTGGCGGTGGCGGACGACGAATCGCGCCATTTCGTGCTGCTGCGCGACCGCCTGCGCGCGCTGGGCCATGCCTACGGCGATTTCGCCGCGCACAACGGCCTGTGGGAGATGTGCGAGAAGACCGCCCACGACGGCCTGGCGCGGATGGCGCTGGTGCCACGCGTGCTGGAGGCGCGCGGCCTGGACGTGACCCCGGGCATGATCGCCAAGCTGCGCGCGCTCGGCGACGACGCCACCGCCGACATCCTGGACATCATCCTGCGCGAGGAAGTGGCGCACGTGGCCGCCGGCTCGCGCTGGTACCGCTGGTACTGCGCGCAGGCCGGGATCGAACCGCGCGCCCGCTTCGCGGCGCTGCTGCGCGAGTACGCCGGCGGCTACCTGCACGGCCCGTTCAACCTGCAGGCGCGCCTGCTGGCCGGGTTCGACGAGGACGAATTGCTGGCGCTGCAGCAGCAGGCCGGCTGAGGCGGCGTCCTCCCGCGGCATGGCGCCCGGGTCGCGTCAACGCGCAGGCGGCGGCATGAACGCCCTTGCGTGCGTTCTGTGACGCCTATCTCCGAGCGGAGACCCCGCTGCATTTGTTGCTTGCGCTGAACGGTGGCTGAGCGGCTAATCGAACTCCCCCGCGCGGCCTCCCCCGTCTCCGGTCGCGCGCGGGGCGACGTTCGTCCCTACTCACCACCCAGGAGTCCGACATGAAGTCGATGTGCAGCCTTACCGCGATGCTTGCCCTGTGTGTCGCCGGTTCCGCCTCCGCAGCCGGAACGCCCCTGTTCCAGAGCAGCCAGTACGTCTCCAAGTCCATCGCCGGCGAGCCGGCGCTGAGCCGCCTGCTGGCCAATCCCGCCACCGGCGCGGTGCAGCGGGTCGGCGTGAACGCCGCCGCGGTCACCGCCGGACAGAAGCAACTCGAGCTGGACCTGCTGGGCCAGCGCATCACCGCCACGCAGTTGAAGACCGAGCAATTGGAAGGCGGCAACAGCATCTGGTACGGCAATCTCGGCAATGCCGCGGTGGCGCGGACCCGTGCGCTGTCCGGCCTGGATCCGCTGAACTCGGCGATCCTGGTGCGCAGCGGCGACACCATCACCGGCAGCATCCGCAGCAACGGCACGCTGTTCCACCTGCGTCCGATCGCCGGTGGCGGCCATGTGCTGGTGGAGGTCGACGAACGCCGCATGCCGGCCGAGCATCCGGCCGACTACGCGCTGCTGCCGACGGTGCAGATGCCGCAGTCGGTGATCGACGAACGCGTGACCGCCGCCGGTGCCTCGTCGGGTTCGCCCGCGACCATCCGTGTGCTGGTGGTGGCGACCAACAAGGCGGTGACCAGCTACGGCGGCAACATGCAGTCGCTGGTGCAGCTGGCGGTGGCTGAGTCCAACCAGGGCTACACCAACAGCAACGTCGGCATCACCATGCAGCTGGCCGGCTACGAGACCACCAACTACACCGAGTCCGGCGACTTCAACACCGACCTGACCCGCTTCCGCGGCACCAGCGACGGCTACATGGACAGCATCCATACCTCGCGCAACAGCACCGCGGCCGACGTCGGCGTGCTGATCATCGACAACTCCGCCTATTGCGGTCTCGCCTCGGGCATCGGTTCCACCGCCGCCACCGCGTTCGCGGCGGTGTACTGGGATTGCGCCACCGGCTACTACAGCTTCGCCCACGAGATCGGCCATCTGCAGAGCGCGCGCCACGACGTGGCCACCGACTCCAGCACCTCGCCGTACGCCTATGGCCACGGCTATCGCTACGGCAACAGCTGGCGCACGATCATGGCCTACAACTGCACCAGCAGCTGCCCGCGGCTGAACTATTGGTCCAACCCGAACGTGTCCTACAACGGCGTGCCGATGGGCAACGCCAGCACCGCCGACAACCAGCGCGTGCTGGTCAACACCAAGGCGACGGTGGCCGGGTTCCGCTGAGCCGGCCCGCACGTGGCGCAGGCCGCCTGCCTGCGCCACGTGCGGCGAAGACGGCCGGAGCGGGCGCGGCGGCGTCCGCTTCGGCTATGCTGGGAAGCGGCGCCGGCGCGGCCGGTGCCGACCGACTTCCTGGGATCGACGATGTTCAAGCGCATGCGACTGCCGGCCGCGCTGCTGCTGGCGATGCTGAGCGCGGGCTGCGGCCCCGCTCCCGACCGGCAGACCGAGACCCCGTCGCCGACCGCCAAGACCGACGCGCCGCGGGCGACCCCGCCGGCCGCACCGGCCGACACCTTCGACGGGAACCGCGCGATGGACGTGTTGCAGGCGCGCCTGTCGGCCGATCATGCCTATCCCGATCTGCAGTGCCTGGGCTACGCCGTCGAGGACGGCGAGGGCGCCGCCTCCCCGGCAGCGTCTGCAGCGGCCGCACCCGAGGCCGCCGCGCCGGCGGCGATCGAGATCGCCGTACGCGAGAAGCACGGCGACGGCTGCCCGGGCGACCCGCAGACCGAGCCGGTCCGCGACCGCTTCCGTGTCGAGCGCTCCGGTGCGATCCAGTGGTACGACGTGGTCGACGGCGATTTCGTCGAATACGCGCAATGGCGGCAGCAGCAAGCCGGTGGCGGCTTGCCCTGACAGGCGGATTTTCGCACCGCGCCGCGCGCGTGGTCGCGGCGCTGCGCGGCCAGGAAACGCGGGTGGAAGACGGTGGCCTGGATGTGAGCGGTGTCGACGTCGCGGCCCGGATTGTCAGGCCTGATTGCGGACTGCCATCAGGTGGGCGGAGACGACCCGGTGCACTGGGATGCCGTCATCGGCGGCCCTGCGGAATCCGGGGCCGAAGCGCTATTCGGCGCCGTCCTGCAGCCGCGCCGCGGTCGCAGGGAAATGCGTTGCCGCGAAGTGCCGGGTGCGCATCGGCGGGCTGCCCGCGGCCGCGCCGGACGCTGGCGCTAGAGCTGTTGCAGTTGGCAGCCCTGCGCGTCCACGCGCAGCACCGAACCCTGTTCGTACCAGTCGCCGAGTACGATGCGGGTGCAGGCGCGGCCCTCCACGTACAGCGCATGCACCGCCGGCCGGTGGGTGTGCCCATGGATCATCCGCGCCACGCCGTAGCGGGCGAAGGTGGCGGCGACTTCGGCCGGGGCCACGTCGGTGACGGTTTCGAACTGCGCGCGGTCGTCCTGTTTCAACTCGGCCTGGCGCGCCTGGCTGGCGGCGCGCGCCTGCTGCGCGTAGGCGATGCGCGCGGCCAGCGGCTGCGCCAGGAACTGCTGCTGGAAGACCGGGTCGCGGGTCTGCGCGCGGAACGCCTGGTAGGCGGTGTCGTCGGTGCACAGCAGGTCGCCGTGCAGCAGCAGGGTCGGCTCGCCGTACAGATCGATGACGCAGGGATCGGGCAGCAGGCGCAGGCCGGCACGCCGCGCGTAGTCGGCGCCGAGCAGGAAGTCGCGGTTGCCGTGCATGAAGAACACCGGCACCCCGGCCTCGTGCAGCGCGTGCAGCTCCACCGCCACCGCATCGGCCGCCTCGGACGGCGTGTCGTCGCCGATCCAGGCCTCGAACAGGTCGCCGAGGATGTACAACGACTCGGCCTGCCGCGCCTGCCCGCGCAGGAAGTCGAGAAACAGCGCGGTGATCGCCGGCCGTGCCGGGTCCAGATGCAGGTCGGAGATGAACAGCGTGGTCATTTGGCCATTGTAAGGCCGGGAGTGGGGAATCGGGATTGGGGAATGGTGAGTGTTCGCGAGCGCAGGCGTTGCTACGCTTTCGAAGGGCCGGGATTGGGATTCGGGAACGGGAATTAGGGATTCGGAGGGTGCGCTAACGCAGGCGTTGTTGCGCTCTCGTAGGAGCGGTTTCAGTCGCGACCTTGTCCGGAGCCAGGAGTGAGGAGAGGGCATGGAGCCGGACGGCGCCGGCTGTTTCCATTCCCTATTCCCGGTTCCCCATTCCCAGCCTCATACCAACCACAACGACACGCCCGCCAACAACGTGCCGATGCCGGTGGCGGCGAGCACGTCGCTGGGGTAGTGCAGGCCCAGCACCACCCGCGACAGCGCCACGCAGGCGATGAAGGGCACCAGCAGGGGCGCCAGCCAGGGATAGTAGGCCAGGGCGACGATGCCGAAGGACACCGCGTGCAGGGTGTGGCCGGAGGGGAAGCTGAACTCGTCCAGCGGCGCCACCCAGGCGCGGATGCGCAGGTCGGCGGCGTATGGACGCGGGCGGCGGGTCCAGCGCTTCAGACCCTTGTACAGGCTCAGCGCGACCACGCCGGTGGCGGCCATGTGCGCGGAGGCGAACACGCCGTCCATGCCGTCGCACAGCACCAGCAGGGTCATCAGCGCGTACCAGAACACGCCGTCGCCGAGGCGGCTGATCACCGCGAAGAAGCGTCGCACCGAGCGCCGCCGGCACCAGTGGTTGGCGCGCCGGCACCAGCGGGTCTCGTGCCCGCGCAGGATCTCAAGCCGCGTCGACATGCGTCCTCCGGGTGTCCGCCAGTTGGTTGAGCAGGGCATCGAAATCGGCCACCACGCGCTCCGGGCGCAGTTGCTGCATCGACGCGCAGGCCGCCTCGCCGAGACGCTGGCGCAGCGCGTCGTCGCTGCCCAGGCGCAGCGCGGCGGCGATGAAGGCCTCGTCGTCGGCCACCGCCGCACCATTGATGCCGTCGCGCAGGTATTCGCGTGCCGCGCCGTAGTCGAAGGCGACGGTGGCCACGCCGCTGGCCATCGCTTCCAGGGTCACGTTGCCGAAGGTCTCGCTGCGGCTGGGGAACAGGAACAGGTCGCCGCTGGCGAAATGCCGCGCCAGCGCGTCGCCGCGCTGGATGCCGCAGAAAATGAAGTCGGGATTCTCCTGCGCCAGGCGCTCGCGCAGCGGGCCGTCGCCGACCCAGACGAAGCGCGCCCGCGGACGCTGCTGCTGCAACTGGCGGAACGCGCGCACCGCCAGCGGCAGGTTCTTCTCCGAGGCGATGCGGCCCACGTAGAGCACCGCGCAGTCGTCGTCCTGCAGGCCCCACTGCGCGCGCAACTGCGGATCGCGGCGCTGCGGCTCGAACTGCTTGCTGTCCACCGCGCGCGCCAGCAGGCGCACCCGCTCGAAACCCTGGGTGGCGAGGAAGTCGCGCAGTTCGCGGGTCGGGACCAGGGTCGCCTGGGCTTGGTTGTGGAAGCGCCGCATCCAGCGCAGCGCGGTCGACTGCAGCCAGGCCGCGCCGTACTGCGGCAGGTATTCGTCGAAGCGGGTGTGGAAGCCGGTGGCGATCGGAATGCCCAGGCGCCGCGCGCTGCGCAGCGCCGACCAGCCCAGCGGGCCCTCGGTGGCGATGTACACCGCATCCGGCGGCGCCGCCTGCCACAGCTTGGTCAGGCGCCGCGGCGCGGGCAGGCCGAATTTCAATCCGGGGTAGCGCGGCAGCGCCGCACCGCGCACCAGCCGCAGATCCGCCGGGTCGGCGTCGCCGGCCTGGCGCGGACGCACCACGTCGACGGTATGGCCGCGCGCGCGCAGCCCCAGTTCCAGCCCCTGCACGGTCAGCGCGACGCCGTTGACCTCAGGGGGATACGTCTCGGTGACGATCGCGTAGCGCATGCGGGGGCTCCGGTTTGACAAAGCCTCGCGCAATGCAGTGAAGCGAACATGTCCAGCGCATGTAGGAACGATGACGCTAAAAGCCGGGATTGGGGATTCGGGATTGGGGATTCGGGGTCTTTCGCAAGTGCGTCGCCGTGCCGCCTTTCTGTGGGAGGGGCTTCAGCCCCGACGCGGTATCGGTAAGGCGTCGGGGCTGAAGCCCCTCCCACAAAAAAGCCGCGGTGTCGCGGCTTCACGAGGGGCGGCTTTTGTTTCCAAAACCTGCACTTTTTTCATCAAATCGCTTGACCATCATTTGACCGCGGACAGCATGCTGCCGTCCCGAATCCCGAATCCCG
>NZ_NQYT01000078.1:0-13774 GCF_009192935.1 Xanthomonas sp. LMG 12461 | reverse complement strand
CGCTGTTTCCCTTCCCCGTGTGGGAAAGGGTCCCCCGCGGGGGGGGATGGGGGTACGGGCGCAGCCTCATGCCCCCAAACATCGCGCGTCGCTGCGCGCCGGACCCTCCCCCCAACCCCTCTCCCGGGGGGAGAGGGGCTAGCCGCTCCCTTCTACCGCCGGGAGAAGGTGGCCCGAAGGGCCGGATGAGGGTACGGGCGAAGCCTCATGCACCCAAACATCGCGCATCGCTGCGCGCCGGACCCTCACCCCAACCCCTCTCCCGGCGGGAGAGGGGCTTGAAGCAAATCCACGGCGTGGCGCCGGCTGCGGCAGGATCGACGACATGGCGTACACCGGCGGCAGCCGCGACAATAGACGGCCTCGCTCCGCGCCCGGCCGGTCGGCCTGGCCAGCATCGCCAAGGATTTCCGCTCATGTCCCATTCCCGCTCGCATGCCCTGTTCGCCCAAGCGCAGTCGCTGATTCCCGGCGGCGTCAATTCGCCGGTGCGCGCCTTCAAGTCGGTGGGCGGCGAGCCGTTCTTCGTGCAGCGCGCCGATGGCCCGTACCTGTACGACGTCGACGGCCACCGCTACATCGACTACGTCGGCTCGTGGGGGCCGATGATCGCCGGGCACAACCACCCGGCGGTGCGCGAGGCGGTGCAGCGCGCGATCGGCGACGGGCTGTCGTTCGGCGCGCCGTGCCCGGCCGAGGTGACGATGGCGCAGACCATCACCCGGCTGGTGCCGTCCTGCGAGATGGTGCGCATGGTCAACTCCGGCACCGAGGCCACGCTGTCGGCGGTGCGGCTGGCGCGCGGCGCCACCGGGCGCAACCGCATCGTCAAGTTCGAAGGCTGCTACCACGGCCACGGCGATTCGTTCCTGGTCAAGGCCGGCAGCGGCATGCTGACCCTGGGCGTGCCGACCTCGCCGGGCGTGCCGGCCGGCCTGAGCGAACTTACCGCCACCCTGGCCTACAACGATGTCGAGGGTGCCACCGCGCTGTTCGAGGAGATCGGCCACGAGATCGCCGCGGTCATCATCGAGCCCGTGGTCGGCAACGCCAACTGCATCCCGCCGCGTCCGGGCTATCTGCAGCACCTGCGCGACCTGTGCACGCAGCACGGCGCGCTGCTGATCTTCGACGAGGTGATGACCGGGTTCCGCGTCGCCCTGGGCGGCGCGCAGGCGCACTACGGGGTCACGCCGGACCTGACCACCTTCGGCAAGATCATCGGTGGCGGCATGCCGGTGGGCGCCTATGGCGGGCGCGCCGAGCTGATGCGGCAGGTGGCGCCGTCCGGGCCGATCTACCAGGCCGGCACGCTCAGCGGCAATCCGGTGGCGATGGCCGCCGGGCTGGCGATGCTGGAACTGATCCAGGCGCCGGGCTTCCACCAGCGCCTGGACGCGGCCACCGCGCAGCTATGCGCCGGCCTGGAAGCCGCTGCGGCGGCGGCCGGCGTGGCGGTCACCACCAACCAGGTCGGCGCGATGTTCGGGCTGTTCTTCACCACCGAGAAGGTGGAGACCTATGCGCAGGCCACTGCCTGCGACACCGCCGCGTTCAACCGCTTCTTCCACGCGATGCTGGAGCGCGGTGTGTTCCTGGCGCCGTCGGCCTACGAGGCCGGCTTCGTCTCCAGTGCGCACGACCAGGACGTGCTGGAGGCCACCCTGGCCGCGGCGCGCGAGGCGTTCGCGGTGGTCGCCGCCGGCTGAGATGCCGGCGCCACGCCCCTGGCATGACGACAACGCGCGGCGCCGATGGCCGGCGCCGCGCCGCTGCGCTGGATCAGCCAAACACGAACTTGCCCTTCATCACCGCCCAGTGTCCCGGGAACGAGCAGAAGAAGGTGTAGTCCCCACCCTTGCTCAGCTTGGCGGTGGAGAACTTGACCGTGTCCGACTGCCCGGCGCCGATCACCTTGGTGTGGGCGATGATCCGCGGATCGTTCTTGGGCAGGTAGTTGTCGGCCAGGCTGGAACTGGTGCCGGCATTGGCCACCGCCTGGAAATCCGGGGTCTTGGTCAGCACCCAGTTGTGGCCCATCACCGCGGCGGCGAGCTTGCCGCTGTGCTTGAGCGTCACCGCCACCTCGGTGCAATCGGCCGCGACCTTGATCTGGGTCTGGTCGTAGGACATCTGGTCGGTGCCGGTGATGGTCACCGCGCAGGTCTTGGCCCAGACGGCAGGCGCGAACGCGAGGCCGGCAAGGACGAGCAGCAGGGATGGAAACTTGGTGTTCAAGGCGGGTTCCTCGGCAAGAAAGACAACACTGCGCCACGGCAGGTCGCGCGCGTGGCGGCGTGCCCCGACTGTCCGCCGGCCCGCGATGACTTGTCAACGACAAGCGATGGCGCATTGCATCATCGGCACGCGGCGGCGACCCCGCAGAGCGGCGTGAGCTTCGCTGCTCCCGCGCCACGCCAGCCGCCACTCACCCAGGCCTCCTCATGTCCGCAATGACCCGCGCGCGGCCGGCGCTGCTGCTGCTCGATTTCGACGGCGTGCTGGCGCGCTACACGCGTGCCGACCGCATCGCCGCGCTGGCCGCGCACTGCCGCTGCGAGGCCGCACAGGTCCGCGAGGTCCTGTTCGGTTCCGGATTGGAGACCGCCTACGACGGCGGCGAACTCGACACCGCCGCCTACCTGCAGCGATTGAGCGCGGGCCTGGGCGCCGCGGTGGACGCGGATGCGTGGATCGCCGCGCGGGTGGCGGCCAGCCGCGGCGACGCCGGCGTGGTCGCGCAGGTGCTGGCACTGGCCGAGCGCGTGGCCATCGGCGTGCTGACCAACAACGGTGCGCTGATGGCGCAGGCGATGCCGCAGATCGTGCCCGCGCTGTTTCCGCTGCTGCACGGGCGCGTGCTGTGCAGCGGCAGCCTGGGCGGGCGCAAGCCGGAGGCGACGGTGTATCGGCACGCGCTGGCGCACTTCGATGTCGCCCCGCGGCAGGCGCTGTTCATCGACGACCTGTTCGTCAACGTGCGCGGCGCCCGCGCGATCGGCATGGCCGCGGAAACCGCCAGCGGCGCGCGCGCCCTGCGCCGCGCGCTGGCGCGGCACGGACTGGGCTGAGTCGCCGGCTCAGCGCGCGGCGAGGTAGGCGCGCAGCGCGCTGCGCAACCGCGCCAGGCCTTCGCTCAGTTCGGCATCGGTGAGGTTGAGCGCGGGCACGAAGCGCAGCACGTCCGGGCCCGCCTGCAGGGTCAGCAAACCATGCGCGGCGGCGTGGTCGAGGATGGCGCCGGCGTGTCCGGCATGCGCCGGCGCCAGCACCGCACCCAGCATCAGCCCGCGGCCGCGAACCTGCGAGAACAACGCGAACTCGTCGTTGAGCGCCGCCAGGCCGGCACGCAGCGCCGCCGATTGCCGCGACACGTTGGCGGCGATCGCCGTCGAGGCCAGCTTGCGCAGCGCCACCCGCGCCACCGCCGCGGCCAGCGGGTTGCCGCCGAAGGTGGTGCCATGCGCACCGAACTGCATGGTCTCGGCCACCTTCGGCCCGGCCAGCAGCGCGCCGATCGGGAAGCCGCCGCCCAGCGCCTTGGCCAGGGTCACGATGTCGGGGACGATCTGGTCCTGCCAGTGCGCGAACAGGGTGCCGGTGCGGCCCATGCCGCACTGGATCTCGTCCAGCACCAGCAGCGCGCCGTGGTGGTCGCACAGGGCCCGCACCTGCGCCAGGAAGCCCGGCGCCGCCGGCATCACCCCGCCCTCGCCCTGCACCGGCTCCAGCATCACCGCGGCCACATCGCCGGCGGCCATCGCCGTTTCCAGCTGCACGATGTCGTTGAAGTCGACGTAGCGGAAACCGCCGGGCAGCGGCTCGTAGCCTTCCTGGTACTTGGGCTGCGCGGTGGCGGTCACCGCGGCCAGGGTGCGGCCGTGGAAGCTGCCGCGGAAGGTAACGATCACCCGCCGCTGCGGCGGACGGCCCTGGGCGCTGGCCCACTTGCGCACCAGCTTGATCGCCGCCTCGTTGGCCTCGGCGCCGGAATTGCACAGGTACGCCTTCTCCGCGAAGCGCGAGGCCACCACCAGTTCCTCGACCAGGCGGAGCGGCGGCTCGCTGTAGAACACGTTGCTGGTGTGCCACAACTTGCCGGCCTGTTCGAGCAGCGCCGCCTGCAGGTCCGGATCGTTGTGGCCGAGCCCGCACACGGCGATGCCGGCGGACAGGTCGATGTAGTCGCGTCCCTCGCTGTCCCACACCCGTGCGCCCTGGCCGCGCTCCAGCACCAGTTGGCGCGGACGGTAGATCGGCAGCGCGTAGCGTTGGCCGAGGGCGATCAGCTCCGCGGCGGAAGAAGCGGTCATCGAGGCAGTCCTGCGGGGAAAGCGCCGATTATAAGACCGCCGGCAGCGCACGGCCGGGGACTGCCGGCCGCCGCCTGGACCGACGGGGCGGCAGGCTGCTGTGCCACACCGCCGCCGCCCGCGCGCGTGCCGCAGCAACCCCACCACGCCGTTGCTCGACATCTGGGAGGGACTTCAGTCCCGACGCGTCAGCGCTACGGCGTCGGGGCGGAAGCCCCTCCCACAGGGGGCTCTCCAGCAGCCGCGTCGCATCCGATCAGGAGGCCGCCTGCCGCGGCGCGCGCGCCCGCGACCGCAAGGCGGCTCGGGTAGCATGGGCGCATGCGATTTTTCCTCGATTCCCCGCTCGCCCCAGCGACAGAGCACGGCTGGCGGCGCCGCTGGTTCGACATCATCTACCGGCACGACACCACGCCTTCGCGCAACTTCGACCTGTTGCTGGTCGCGGCGATCCTGGCCAGCGTCGCGGTGATCCTGGTCGACAGCGTGCCGGCGCTGCACAGCCGTTACGCCGGCGCGCTGTACGTGCTGGAGTGGGGCTTCACCGTGCTGTTCACCGCCGAGTACGCCTTGCGCCTGGCCACGGTGCAGAGGCCGCTGCGCTACGCACTGAGCTTCTGGGGCGTGATCGACCTGTTGTCGATCCTGCCCACCTACATCTCGTTTCTGCTGCCCGGCGCGCAGACGCTGCTGGTGGTGCGCGTGCTGCGGGTGCTGCGGCTGTTCCGCATCCTCAAGCTGACCCGCTACGTCGAGGAAAGCAGCCTGCTGGTCGATGCGTTGTGGCGCAGCCGGCGCAAGGTGTTCGTGTTCCTGTTCACGGTGATCACCCTGGTAGTGATCTTCGGCGCGTTGATGTACGTGGTCGAAGGCCCGGCCAACGGCTTCACCAGCATCCCCACCGCGATGTACTGGGCGGTGGTGACGATGGCCACGGTCGGCTTCGGCGACATCGCCCCGCTCACCCCGCTGGGCCGCGCCATCACCTCGGTGCTGATCCTGATCGGCTACAGCATCATCGCCGTGCCCACCGGCATCTACACCGCCGAACTGGCCAACAGCCTGCGCGATGCCGACCGCAGCCGCGCGCCGGATCGACGCACCTGCGCGCACTGCGGCCTGCACGGCCACGACCGCAACGCCGGCTATTGCCGGGGCTGCGGCCAGGCGTTGCCCGAGACGGTGCCCTGAGCCCTTACCAGACGCCCGTGTTCGGCATCGACGCCCACGGCTCGGCCGGCGCAAGCGCCTCGCCCTTCTGCAGCAGCTCGATCGAGATCAGGTCCGGGCTCCGCACGAAGGCCATGCGCCCATCGCGCGGCGGACGGTTGATGGTCACGCCGAGCGACTGCAGGTGCGCGCAGAGGGCGTAGATGTCGTCGACCTCGAAGGCCAGGTGGCCGAAGTTGCGGGCGCTGCCGTAGTCCTCGTCCGAGCCCCAGTTGTAGGTCAGTTCGACCTCGGCTTCCGGGTTCTCCGGCGCGCCGAAGTACACCAGGGTGAACTTGCCGGCTTCGTTCTCGATGCGGCGGGTTTCGTGCAGGCCCAGGCCTTCGGTGAAGAACGTGCTGGTCTTCTCCAGGTCGTGGACGCGGATCATGGCGTGCAGGTATTTCATCGTGACAGCTCCGAGGGTGGGGGATGGGACGCGCGCCGTACCGCAATGGCGCGCGGAAAGGGCGCATAGGGTAGCGCCGGCGGCGTGCAGGCATGGCGACGCCGCGGCGGGACCGGTTCAGCGGAAATAGCAGGCCTTCAGCGGCAGCGCCGCCGCGCCCACCGCGCTGGCATCGGCGGTGGCGGCGGCCGGCAGCAGCACCGGCAACGGCCGCGCCTGACCGCGGCGCGGCTGGTTGTCGATGCGCACGTGCGGAATCAGCCGCGTCGCCAGCTCGCGCGGCATGCGCCCGCCGAACACCACCGCCTGCGGATCGAAGATCGCCACGATCGCCGACACGATCAGCGACAGGCCCGGCGCCACCCGCGCGATCCAGCGCTCGATCGCCGGCCACGCCGGATCGTAGGCGGCCAGCAGCGCGCGGATGTCGGGCAGCGCGATGCCGTCTTCGGCCAGCAGTTGCCGCAACAGTTCCAGCGTGCCGCGCTCCAGCCCCTGCTGCGGCAGCATGCCGGCGAACTCGCCTGCGTTGCCGTGCGCGCCGCGCAAGCAGGTGCCGTCGATCACCACGCCGCCGCCCAGGCCGTAATTGAAGTGCAGATAGGCGAAGTCGCGGTACTGGCGGCCGATGCCGAGCAGGCTCTCGCCCGCCGCCGCCACCGTGCCGTCGTTGTCCACCCACACCGGCAGGCCCAGCGCCTCGGCCAGCCAGTCGCCGATCGACAGCTCGCCCAGCGCGCGCAGCGGCTCGGGCGGATTCATGTGCACACCGTCCTCGACGAAGAAGCCGGTCATCGCCACCCCCGCGCCCAGGCGCGGACCCAGCCCGGCGCCGGCCGCCGCGGTCAGCGCCGCATCCGCCTCGCGCAGTTGCGCCAGCAGCGCGGCCGGCTCGGTCGAGCGCAGCGCATGCTCGGCGGTGCCGCGGATCTGCCCGCTGAAATCCAGCAATGCCAGCGACAGCGCATCGGTGGCGATCGCGTAGCCGACGGTATGGCCGTAACCGGGATTGAGCGCGATGCCCGCGCCCGGCTTGCCGCGGCCCGCATGCGCCAGCGAGGCGCCGATCGCGACCAGGCCGCGCTCGGCCAGCGTGTCGACCAGGCGCACCGCCGACTGCACGGTCAGCCCAGTGCTGCGGCTGAGATCGGCGCGGGTGGCGGTGCCGGCCAGGCGCAGGCGATCGAGCATGTGCCGCTCGTTGTCGCTGAGATCGGCATGGATGGCGTGGCGGGACTCGGGAAGACGCGGCAGGGCGACGGCGACTGGAGCGGGCATGGGCGGCGGTGGCATCAAGACCCGGGCAGCATAGCCGCGCCGGGTCGTTGCGGCACCGGCCGCGCTCGGATGGAACAGAGCGTTTGTGCAGCGCGCCGCCGCCCGCACACGGTGCGTTTGCGGTCGCGGCCCCTGTCGCCCAAAGCGCCGCGCCGCGTCGCCTCCGGTGCGCCGGCGCCTGAAGGTCTCAGTCCAGGAACAGATCCGGCAGCAGCGGCTGCGACGGATCCAGCGCATAGCCGGACAACTCGTGCACACCGGCCTCGGCCAGCACCGCGTCGTCGAGCAGGAACTGGCCATAGAAACCGGCCGCCGGCCGGGTCAGCACGGCGTGCGCGGCGTCGGCCATGATCTCCGGGCGGCGGCCGTTGCCGGCGTCGACGCCGGGAATCATGTTCAGCGCCTCGGTGGCGATCAGCGTGCGCGGCCACAGCGCATTGACGGCAACGCCCTGCGGGCCGAACTCGCCGGCCAGGCCGAGGGTGACGAAGCTCATGCCCATCTTCGCCAGCGTGTAGCCGGTATGCGGCGCCCACCACTTCGGGTCCAGCGACGGCGGCGGCGCCAGGGTCAGGATGTGCGGGTTGGCGCTGCGCAGCAGGTGCGGCAGGCAGGCCTGCGCGCACAGGAAACTGCCGCGCGCGTTGACCTGCTGCATCAGGTCGAAGCGCTTCATCGGCGTGTCCAGCGCACCGCGCAGCCAGATCGCGCTGGCGTTGTTGACCAGGACGTCGATGCCGCCGAAGGCCTCCACCGTCGCCGCCACCGCCGCACGCACCTGCTCCTCCTCGCGGATGTCGCACTTCAGCGCCAGCGCGCGCCCACCGGCCGCCTCCACCGCCGCCGCGGCGGTGTGGATGGTGCCGGGCAGCTTGGGATTGGGCACCGCCGACTTCGCCGCGATCGCCACATTGGCGCCATCGCGCGCCGCCCGCAGCGCGATCGCCAGCCCGATACCGCGCGAGGCGCCGGTGATTAGAAGCGTTTTACCTTTGAGGGTCATTGGAGTGGGAATGGAGAATGGGGAACCGGGAATGGGAAAAGCTTAGCGCCTTATCGCCGCGTGCCCGTCAGACCAGCCGCACGCGGATTCCGTTTTTTCCATTCCCCATTCTCCATTCCCCACTCCCGGCCTTTCAGGGCTTCGGCCCCTGCCCCTCGTTGTCTTCCCACTTGAGCAGGCGCCGGGTGACGAAGCGGTACACCGGCTTGCCGCTGGCGAACCACAGTTCGCGCACCCAGGAATGGCGCTTGAGCAGGCGCCGCTCGACCGGGGTCAGCGCGTGCGCGCAGTACATGCGCTTGTGCTTGAGCAGATGGCGCAGGTCCTCGCGCGCCAGCAGGCGCATCCAGCGCGAACGCGGCGCGCCGCGCACGGCCAGCTGGAAATCGATCAGCGCCGGGCTGCCGTCGGCCAGCACCAGCCAGTTGGCCTCCTTTGCCAGGTCGTTGTGCGCCACCCCGCGCCGATGCACCTGCTGCAGCAGGCGCCGCGCAGCGCGGAAATAGGCCAGGTCGCCGCGCGGCGGCCGCTGGTACATCGCCGCGCCGTCCAGATAACTGCGATCCAGGAAGGTGCCGTCCCAGCCGCGCAGCTGCGGCGTCGCCGCCATGCCGTTCAGCTGCCGCAAGGCGAGCGCCTCGCGCCGCGCCAGCCACCACGCCGGCAGCCGCAGCCACCACGGCGAGGCGGTGAGGTCGCGGCGGACGAAGCGCGCCTCGCCCTCGCCCAGCAGCAGGATGCGGCCGAAGCTGTCGGCCTTGAGGATCTGGACGGTGCGGGAGGCGGGGGCAGGCATCCGGCCAGTGTAGAGCGTGCGACGCGGTTTGACGGGTCTGCGCGGTCGCCCGCCAGCTCCAGGCAGGCACCTGGTCCGGTGCTGCTCACCTGGGCGTCGTGCCAGGTGCCACCGCGTCGGCGGATCGGCCGCCGCCCTGCGAAGCGACGGCGTCACGCACCGGCCTCGGCGCGGCGGCGCTGCCATCCCCGGCACGGGACGGCGACAACGACGCGCCCGACGGCAGACCAGGTCTGCCGGGCGGCCCGGTTGCGCAAGGCCGGTCGCCCGACACGGCACCCCGGCGCTAACGGACCGTCATCGCGCTCCCTCTATACTTGCCCGATGAATGCCTCATGGACCGATGCCACGCTGGAGTGGATCGCAGCACACCCCATCCTGGCCGGCGCGGTCATCTTCGCCATCGCGTTCTGCGATGCGGTCATCATCCTCGGCACTCTGGTGCCGGCGCTGCCGCTGCTGTTCGCGATCGGCGTGCTGATCGGCCTGGGCCAGATCTCCGGCCCGTACGCGGTGGTCAGCGCCGCGCTCGGCGCGCTGATCGGCGATGCGCTCAGCTACTGGGTCGGCTATCGCTGGGGCCATCAGCTGCGCAACTACTGGCCGTTCAAGCGCTATCCGCAGTTGCTCGACCGCGGCGAGGCGATGTTCCGCCGCAACGCCTTCAAGAGCATCCTGGTGGCGCGCTACGTCGGCGCCATCCGTCCGTTCGTGCCGGCGGTGGCGGGCATGATGAAGATGCCGCTGCGGCGCTATCTGCTCCCAAGCAGCGTGGCCGCGGTGACATGGTCGCTGCTGTTCCTGGGACCGGGCTGGCTGCTGGGCCAGGCCTACGACGCGGTGGCCGCGGTCGCCGGGCGCCTGTTCCTGGTGCTGGGCCTGCTGGCGCTGGCGCTGGGCCTGGTGTGGGCCATCGTGCTGTACGGCTACCGCTGGTCGGCCGGGCACATGGACGCACTGCTGGCGCGCGGCCTGGACTGGTCGCGCCGGCACCCGGTGCTGGGCCGCTACTCGATCGCGGTGTTCGACCCGCAGCGCCGCGAATCGGTGCCGCTGGCGATGCTGGCGGTGATGCTGCTGGCGCTGGGCTGGGGCTGGTTCGCGCTGCTGATGGTGGTGGTGGCGCACGGCGAGCCGCTGCGCCTGGACCTGGCCGTGCACGACCTGATGCTGGCCCTGCGCAACCCGCTGGCCGACTATCCGATGACCGCACTGGCCTCGCTCGGCGACTGGCAGGTGCTGCTGCCGCCGACCGCGCTGGGCCTGCTCTACCTGGCCTGGCGCCGACGCTGGATGGCCGCGGCGCACTGGCTGGCGGCACTGGCGTTCGGCCTGGCCCTGACCAAGCTGCTCGGCACCACCGTGCACGTGGTACGGCCGCCAGCGGCCAGCAGCGGTTTCGGCTTCCCCTCGGTGGCGGTGACCATGGCCACCATCAGCTTCGGCTTCTTCGCGGTGCTGATCGCACGCGAGTTGCCCGGGCGCTCGCGGGTGTGGCCGTACCTGCTGTCCGGCGCGGTGGTGACCCTGATCGGCTTCGCCCGCCTGTACCTGCGCGCGCACTGGCTCAGCGACGTGGTCGGCGGCATGCTGTTCGGCATCTTCTGGCTGCTGGTGCTGGGCATCGCCTACCGCCGCCGCTTCAACCGCGGGTTCTGGATGAAGCCGCTGGCCTGGCTGTTCTACGGCGGCTTCGCGATCGCCGCGCTGTGGTACGCGCCGCGCCAGCTGGAACGCAAGCTGGCCAAGTTCGAACCGCCGCCGCCGCAGGTCACGCAACTGGCGGACGCGGCCTGGTGGCAGCACGACTGGCGCACCCTGCCGTCACGGCGCAACGAGTTCGACGACGACCAGCGCTGGCCGCTGGACATCCAGGTGGCCGGGCCGCTGGCGCCGCTGCAGCGCCAGCTCGAAGCGGCCGGCTGGCGCGTACAGCCGCAGGCCGGCTGGCAGCAGGCGCTGCAGTTGCTCGACTACAAGGCCGCGCCGGCGCAGGTGCCGGTGCTGCCGGCGACGCTGGACACACGCGTCGAATCGCTGCTGATGCTGCGTCCCGGCCCGAATCCGGACGAGCTGTACGCGCTGCGCCTGTGGCCGGCGCCGGCGCGCCTGCAGCCGGGCAACGTGCCGCTGTGGCTGGGCAGCGCGCAGAGCCTGCGTTACGAACGCCACTTCAACCTCATCGGGTTGTGGCGGCCGCTGCGCGGCGCCGATCCGGCGCTCAACGCCGTGACCGAGGCGCTGCAGGCGCTGCCCACGCGCAAGGACATGCATCGCCGCAGCGAAATCCCGGTGCTGCTGGTACGCAGCGAAGGCGAAGCGCCGCCGTCGCCCTGAGCGGCGGCGGCGGTACGCCTCAACCCCTCTCGAACCGATCGGTGCCACACCGGAGCTGCGCTGCCCTGCAGGCGCCGGCGGCGGGCGATGGCGGCTACTTCACCTCGACCCGGATCGAACGCGAGTCGGTGGCACGGTCCTCCCAATGCCGCGAGTAGACGAGATCGATCGCGCCGCTGCCGTGATCGGTGGCCTTGAAGGTGTAGGTGACAGTGCTGGGGCAACCCATGCGACCGGTGGCGCAGGCCGTGCCGGGTGCATGCTCGATGTCGAGCAGCGCCAGCGGCGCGGGCAGGCGGCGCAAGGCCCAGGCGCTGCCGGTCGAACCGTTCTCGGACAGGGTGATGGCGAAGAGTTGGCCACGCTGCAGCGCGAACGGCTTCATCGACGGCGTCAGACAGGTTTTCGGCGACAGTTGATCGGCATTGCCGTTGACCAGAGCGATGGAACCGCGCGGGCAGTCGGCCTGGCCGGCTGCGGCTGCGGCTGCGGCTGCGGGCGCGGGGGCCGTCTCGGCGGCGATGGCGGGCAGGCTCAGACCGCCGCCGGCGGACAGCAACAACAGCAGGAAGGAACGCCTCATACGAAGTCCTCGATCGTGCGTGGATAGGACGTCAGGCCGCCAGGGCGGGATGCCGTTGCCGGCGGCCGGGCGCGGCCGCCGATCGCTGCCAAGCGTGGCCCGCGCCTGCTAGCGGCGCGCTGAATGCCGGCTGCGGCGCGCACGTGGCCCGCCTGTGGCATGACCCATCGAGAACAACGCGCGGCGATCGTGGCGATGATGGCGCAGCGCCGCACGGATGCCGGCCGCCGCGCTCCACGTCAGGCCAGGACGGCGACACCGCCCTCGCCTGCCTCGCTCAGGGAATCCAGGCCAGCAACTGGTCCAGTCGCGCGTGCGGGTCGTCTTCCTGCAGCAGCGACAGGCGCTGGCGCTCGTCCAGCGGCAGCAGTTCGGCCATGCGCCAGCCGACCCAGGCGGCCTGGTCGAGCTGGCGCGGACCGGCCAGCGGATACACCGCGGCGGCCTGGTCGAGAATGCTGTCGAGTACCGTCGCCAACAGCGCGTGCTGCGGACGCAGTTCGTCGTCGCCATCGGCCTCGCGCCATTCCACGTCGCCGACCACCAGGCCGTTGTCGCGGACCCGGCTGCGCAGCACGTGGAAGCGCCGCGCGCCACGCAAGCTCAGCACCAGCACGCCATCGGCGCCGACATCGAAATCGACGATGCGCGCCTCGGTGCCGAACGCCGCCGGCACCGCCGGGGCGCCGGTCTCGCTGCCGTCCAGGATCAGGCAGACGCCGAAGCCGCTGTCGCTGCGCCCACATTCGCGGACCAGGTCCAGATAGCGGCGCTCGAACACCCGCAGCTTGATCGAGGCGCCGGGCAGCAACACCGCGTGCAGCGGGAACAGCGGCAGCGTGGTCCGCTGCGCGCTCACGCGCCGGCTCCGCCGTGCCCGACGACGTTCATTGCAGCGCGGCCAGGAAGCGGCGTGGTGCGCCGTCGAAGCCGCCGTTGGACATGAACACCACATGGTCGCCCGCGCGCGCCTGTGCCTGCAGCGCGGCCAGCAGGGCGTCCACGTCGGGCACCGCGCAGGCCTCGCCGCGTACCGCGGCGATCACCTTGCCCGCATCCCAGGCCAGTTCCGGCCGCTGCAGGAACACCACCGCGTCGGCGGCCTCCAGCGACGGCGCCAGCGCCTCGGCATGCGCGCCCAGCCGCATCGAATTGCTGCGCGGCTCCATCGCCACCACGATGCGCGCGGCACCGACCTTGGCGCGCAGGCCTTCGAGCGTGGTGCGGATGGCGGTGGGATGGTGGGCGAAGTCGTCGTACACGGTGATGCCCTGCGCCTGGCCGAGCACTTCCAGGCGCCGCTTGACGCTGCGGAAGCGCGCCAGCGCCGGCATCACCTGCGCCGGCGCCACGCCCACCGCATGGGCGGCGGCCAGCGCGGCCAGCGCGTTCATCACGTTGTGGCGGCCGAGCAGCGGCCAGTCCACCTCGCCCAGTTCGCGGCCCTGGTGAAGCACCGCGAAGCGGCTGCCATCGGCGGCGATCAGACGCGCGCTCCAGTCGAAGCCGGGATCGAAGCCGAAGCGCTCCACCGGGGTCCAGCAGCCCATCGCCAGCACCTCGCGCAGGTGCGCGTCCTCGCCATTGACGATCAGCCGCCCGCGGCGCGGCACGGTCCGCACCAGATGGTGGAACTGGCGCTGGATCGCGGCGACGTCGGGGAAGATGTCGGCATGGTCGTACTCGAGATTGTTGAGGATCGCCACCAGCGGCCGGTAGTGCACGAACTTGCTGCGCTTGTCGAAGAATGCGGTGTCGTACTCGTCGGCCTCGACCACAAACAGCGGGCGGCCCGCCAGGGCCGGCCCCTGATGTCCTTCTCCCTCCGGGAGAAGGTGGCGCGCAG
>NZ_NQYT01000077.1:0-20254 GCF_009192935.1 Xanthomonas sp. LMG 12461 | reverse complement strand
GGTGTGCTTTCTTTTGGTTACTTTTCTTTGCACAAGCAAAGAAAAGTGACTCGCGCGCCAAGCGCGAAAGCACTTGCACTTGCACTTGCAGTTGCACTTGCAGTTGCACTACGCAGTGCACTCAGAACGAATCGAAAGAAACTAAAGCGCCCGATGCTTCGCCTCGCCAAAGAACGGCGTGTGATGCGCGCAATCGTTCAAGCGCACCACTTCCAGATGCTCCACGTCCGGCCCTTCCAGCAGGTTCAGCGTGGTCGGCGCCTGGCGGAAACTCCACAGCCGCGCGATCGGCAGGCCCAGCACCCGGCACAGGATCACCCGGTTGACCGCATCGTGCGCCACCACCAGCAGCGTGTCGTGCTCGCCCAGGCCCTCGGCGGCGCGGGTCAGGCCGCGCCAGGAGCGCTCCAGCACCTGCCGCAGCGACTCGCCACCCGGCATCAGCACCGTGTCCGGCTCCTCGCGCCAGGCGCGCAGGCGCGCCGGATCCTTCTCGTGGATCTCGCTGGCCAGCAGGCCTTCCCACTCGCCATGGGCGATCTCCTGCAGGTCCGGATCGGTCTGCAGCAACGCCTCGCGCTCAGGGCCCAGGGCGAAGCGCGCGGTGCGCTGCGCGCGGGCCAGCGGCGAGGCCACGGCGCGGGTGAGCGACACCTCGCGCAGGCGTGCGCCCAGCGCCTGCGCCTGGGCGTCGCCGACCGGCGACAGCGGGATGTCGATCTGGCCCTGGTAGCGGCCTTCGGCGTTCCACGGGGTTTCGCCATGGCGGGCGAGCAGAATGCGCATGCGCTGGATTCCTTGGGGGGAAGGGGCCGTCTCGCAAACGAAAACGGAGCGGCATGATACCCGCTCCGTCGCCGGAAACCCTGCGCTGCATCCCGCGTGCCCGCCGCGGCGTGCCGGGGCGGACATGCGGACGGCGGCCGTCGCCGCCGCCCGCCGGAACCCGGCTCACTTGGCCAGGTTCAACTCCTTCAACAGCCGCGGCGCCGGCATCACTTCCTGCATGATCCAGTGCAGGTAGCGCGAATCGACCGCGATCATGCGGGTCATCGCCGGATCGAACACCCAGTTCGAGCTCACCGACTCCCAGTTGCCGTCGAAGGCCAGGCCGACCAGCTTGCCGTGCGCGTCCATCACCGGCGAACCGGAATTGCCGCCGGTGATGTCCAGGTCGGACAGGAAGTTGACCGGCACCGTGCCCAGCCGCTTGTCCTCCAGCCCACCGTAGCGCTTGGCCTTGGCCGCCTCCAGCAGCGCCTTGGGCGAATCGAACGGCTCCACGCCGGTGTCCTTGGCGACCACGCCTTCCAGCGTGGTGAACGGGGTGTAGGCCACGCCGTCCTTCGGCACGTAACCCTTGACGTTGCCGAAGGTGATGCGCAGCGAGGAGTTGGCGTCCGGATACACGAACTCGCCCTGGCTCTTCTTGTAGCCGGCCACGGCCTGCAGGTAGCGCGGACGCGCCAGCAGTTCCTCGCCCTCACGCCGCTTCTCGTCCTGCTCGATCTGCAGCAGGGTCGGCATCAGTGCCACCGCATAGCGCAGCGCCGGGTCGTCGCTGGCCTCGAACGCGGCGCGGTCGGCATGCAGCCACTTCAGGCGCGCTTCGGTATTGCCCAGCTGGGTGCCGGCCAGACGCGTGGCGGCGGCCTGCGCGTCGGCACCGGCCAGCCACTGGTCCAGCGCCGGCAGGCGCTGCGCCTTCGGCAGCTTCAGGTACTGGTCGAACCAGTAGCGCTGCAACTGGCTGTCCATGGCGGCGACGTAGCGGCGCTCCATCTGCTTCATCGCGCCCTCGATCTCGGGCAGGTCGCGCTCCTGGTAGCCCGGCTCGCGTTCGGCGTCCGGCTTGGCGCGTTCGATCGACAGGCGATACAGGGACACCGCACTGCCGAGCACGCCGGTGCGGCGCATCTGCCGCAGCACCAGGTCGCGATCGCGGGTGGCCTTGGCCTGCTCGCCCAGTGCCAGCAGTTGCGCATGCGCCTGCAGCGCGGCCTTGCCCTCGCCGCCCTGGCGCTTGAGCCAGGCCAGCACTGCGTCTTCCTCGGCGTGCTTCTTGGCCGCCGCGTCGATGCGCTTGAAGCCCTCCAGCTGGCCCTCGTAGTTCTTGGCGACGTTGTTCCAGCTGGCCATGGTCGCGGCGTACTTCACCTGGATGTCCGGGTTCTGCTTGCCGGCCTGCTCGACCAGCGCGATCAGGTCGCGGTACTGGCGCGCGGCGGTGGGGTAGCCCCAGCTCGCGGTGGCGTCGAACTCGGAGGCCAGCGCATAGCGGTTGGTGCGGCCCGGGTAGCCGGCGACCATGACGAAATCGCCGGCGCCCAGCGGCTGGTCGGCGAACTTCAGGAAGTGCTTGGGCTGGTACGGCACGTTGTCCTTGGCATAGGCGGCCGGCTTGCCGTCCTTGCCGACGTAGGCACGGTAGAACGAGAAGTCGCCGGTGTGGCGCGGCCACATCCAGTTGTCGACGTCGCCGCCGAACTTGCCGATGCCCGACGGCGGCGCGTAGGCCAGGCGCACGTCGCGGATTTCCAGGGTGCGGAACAGGCGGTAGGTGTTGCCGCCGGAGAAGCTGTACAGCTCGCAGCGGTAGCCGGCATCGGCTTCGCACGCGGCGACCTGGGCCTTGTCGAAATCCTCCAGCGCCTGCGTGCGCTTGAGCGCATCGTTGCCGGCCGCGGCCATCGCCGCCTTGGCCTGCGCGGTGACGTCGGTGATGCGGTCGAGCACGTAGATGCGCGCGTTCGGGCCCGCGCTCAGTTCGGCGCCCTGGCTGGCGGCGCTGAAGCCGTCGCGGATCAGGTTCTTCTGCGGAGTGGAGTTGAGCTGGATCGCGCCATAGGCGCAGTGGTGGTTGGTCACCACCAGGCCCTGCGGCGAGACGAAGCTGGCGGTGCAGCCGCCGAGCGAGACCACCGCGCCCATCGGGTCGCCGGTGAGATCGGACAGTTGTTGCGGCGACAGCTTCAGGCCGGCCTGCTGCAGCGGCCCGGCGATGTCCGGCAACTGCTGCGGGACCCACATGCCCTCGCCAGCGTGGGCGACGGAGGCGCCGGACAGGGCGGCCACGGCGGCGATGGCGACAGCCAACGAATTCGAACGCATCGAATGGTTTCCTTGATGACAGACGTTAGAGTGTAACGGCTGTCATCAAGTGGCCGGACCGTGACCAATGGCACCCTGACCGCGCCGCAACATGGCCGCGTCGGCCGGGCGCTTATACTGCGCGCCCTCTTCCCATCGAATCTGCACCGACATGGCGCAAACAATGAAGGCGCTGGTCAAGCGCGAGGCCGCCAAGGGCATCTGGCTGGAACAGGTGCCGGTGCCGGTGCCCGGCCCCAACGAGGTGCTGATCAAGCTGGAAAAGACCGCGATCTGCGGCACCGACCTGCACATCTACCTGTGGGACGAATGGAGCCAGCGCACCATCAAGCCCGGCCTGACCATCGGCCACGAGTTCGTCGGCCGCATCGCCCAGCTCGGCTCGGCGGTCACCGGCTACGAGGTCGGCCAGCGCGTCTCGGCCGAAGGCCACATCGTCTGCGGCCACTGCCGCAACTGCCGCGGCGGGCGCCCGCACCTGTGCCCGAACACGGTCGGCATCGGCGTCAACGTCAACGGCGCCTTCGCCGAGTACATGGTGATGCCGGCCTCCAACCTGTGGCCGATCCCCGACCAGATCCCGTCCGAACTGGCCGCGTTCTTCGATCCCTACGGCAACGCCGCGCACTGCGCGCTGGAGTTCGACGTGATCGGCGAGGACGTGCTGATCACCGGCGCCGGCCCGATCGGCATCATCGCCGCGGGCATCTGCAAGCACATCGGCGCGCGCAACGTGGTGGTCACCGACGTCAACGACTTCCGCCTGAAGCTGGCCGCGGACATGGGCGCGACCCGCGTGGTCAACGTCGCCAACACCTCGCTCAAGGACGTGATGGCCGACCTGCACATGGAAGGCTTCGACGTGGGCCTGGAGATGAGCGGCAATCCGCGCGCGTTCAACGACATGCTCGACTGCATGTACCACGGCGGCAAGATCGCCATGCTCGGCATCATGCCGCGCGGCGCCGGCTGCGACTGGGACAAGATCATCTTCAAGGGCCTGACCGTGCAGGGCATCTACGGCCGCAAGATGTACGAGACCTGGTACAAGATGACCCAGTTGGTGCTGTCCGGCTTCCCGCTGGGCAAGGTGCTGACCCACCAGCTGACCATCGACGAATTCCAGAAGGGCTTCGACCTGATGGAAGAAGGCAAGGCCGGCAAGGTCGTGCTGAGCTGGTGATGCGCGCGCCGCGGCTACGCGGCGATGCGATGCCGAAAAAGACGAGGGCGCCTCGCGGCGCCCTTCGTCGTTTCACGAGACGATGCGATCAGAACGCGATCGTGCCCGAGACCACCACGCGGTGACCGGCCAGGCGCTCGGTGAAGTTCGCCGCGCCCTTGTTGTCGGTGTCGTAGTAGCCCACGCTCAGCGCCAGCGGGCCGACCATCTTGCCCACGCTGACGTTGTAGTCGGTGTAGTCCTGGTACGCGGTCAACGCGCTTTCGTAGGTGGTGCGGCCGACGTGCGCGCCGACGCTGAAGCCCTGCGGCAGCGACCAGTTCCCGTCCAGCGCGTAGTAGAAGCTGTCCCGGTCCAGGTTGTACACGTTGTCGGTGTAGGCCACGGTCAGGGTGTAGGTCTTGAGGAACTTGGTCTTGGTGATCAGTTCGTTGTAGTTCGACTTGCCGGCGCCCGGATAGCCGTAGCGATTGACCATCACGTCGAAGTTCCAGTCCGGCGAGAAATCGACGTTGTAGCCGACGAAGCCGTCCACTTCCCAATCCGGATCGCCCGCGCCGAAATCGACGTTGGAGCCCCAGGTGCCCACGTACAGGCCGAACGGCGAGGTGTAGGTGAGGCCGGCCTGGAACGCCGGGCCCTTGTTGGTCTGGGAGACGCCACGGAACACGTAGTCGCTGACCACGCCATAGGAGCCGGTGATCGGCGAGGTGGGCTCGTCCTGGGCCAGGACGGTGAGCGGCGAAGCGGCCAGTGCGACGGCCAGGGCGAGAGTGGTCTTGTTCACCGGTCATTCTCCTAGGGTTGACGAGGGAGGGGTGCAGCGACGAGGCGGATGCGCCTTTACGGTTTTTTAACTGCTTTGATCGTGCAGTGCAACAACTTTTCACGCGGCGCATGCCACGCCGTGACACAAAACCCCGGATTCGCGCCAAGCGCGGACACAGCGAGCCGCCGACAGCGGGTGCCGGCCTGCCAGGGAAGGCCCCCGTCCGGATGTGGCGGTCAGGCCGCGACCGGGCAGGCAGCCGCTGGCCACCCCAACGCGCAGACGCGGCTGTCGCCGATCGGCAGGGCGCGATGGCGCCTCAGTCGGGCCGGGCGAAGACCCCGAAACGGCGTGCGCGCAGGTGCAATGGCTGGCCCGGCGCGTAGTCGGGTGCCCCCTCGCCCGCCGGCAGTTCCACCTCGACCTCGTCGTGGCCGTGCGCCAGCTGCGCGCGCAAGCGCAGTCGCGGGCCGCTGCGCTGGATCGACAGCACCGTCGCCGCCCAGCCCTCGTTGCCTGGCGCCAGGTCTTCCGGCCGCACATACAGCTCGACCGGACCACTGGACAGCGGCGTCGACGGCGCCGGCAAGGCCAGGCCGCCGACCTGCACCGCCCCGTCGTGCAGACGCGCGGGCAGCCGGTTCACCGCGCCGACGAAGGCGTAGACGAAGGGCGAAGCCGGCTGCTCGTAGACCTGTGCCGGGCTGCCGATCTGCTCGATCCGGCCGCGGTTGAGGATGGCCACGCGGTCGGCCAGTTCCAGCGCCTCTTCCTGGTCGTGGGTGACGAACACCGTGGTCAGGCCGGTGCGTTCGTGCAGCTCGCGCAGCCAGCGCCGCAGGTCGCGGCGGACCTGCGCGTCGAGCGCGCCGAACGGTTCGTCGAGCAACAGCACGCGCGGCTCGATCGCCAGCGCGCGGGCCAGCGCCACACGCTGGCGCTGGCCGCCGGACAGTTGCGCCGGGTAGCGTCGCTCCAGGTCGTGCAACTGCACCAGCGCCAGCAGCTCCTGCACCCGCGCGCGGATGCGCGACTCGCTCCAGCGCGACTCGCGGCGGACACGCAGACCGAAGGCGATGTTCTCGTACACGCTCATGTGCTTGAACAAGGCGTAGTGCTGGAACACGAAGCCGACCCGGCGCGCCTGCACCGACAGCGCGGTGGCGTCCTCGCCGTGGATCAGCACGCGTCCGCGGTCGGCATGTTCCAGCCCCGCGATCACCCGCAGCAGCGTGGTCTTGCCGGAGCCGGAGGGCCCCAGCAGCGCCAGCAGTTCGCCCTGGCGGATGTCCAGGCTGACGTCGTCGAGCGCGGCGAAATCGCCGAAGCGCTTGCCCAGATGCTGTACGCGAATGCTCATCGCAACCTCAATGTCGGTGAGTGGCGGCCAGCGCCGCGCCGTGGCGCCAGTGCAGCCAGGACTTGACGGCGAGCGTCAGCAGCGCGGTCAGCGCCAGCAGGCTGGCGCAGGCGAAGGCCGCGCTGTAGGCGTATTCGTTGTAGAGGATCTCCACATGCAGCGGCAGCGTGTTGGTGCGCCCGCGGATCTGTCCGGACACCACCGACACCGCACCGAACTCGCCCATCGCCCGCGCACTGCACAGCAGCACGCCGTACAGCAGGCCCCAGCGGATGTTCGGCAGGGTCACCCGCAGGAACGTCTGCCAACCGCTGGCGCCCAGGCTCAGCGCTGCCAGCTCCTCGTCGTCGCCCTGCTGCTCCATCAGCGGCATCAGCTCGCGGGCGATGAAGGGAAAGGTGACGAAGGTGGTCGCCAGCACGATGCCCGGCAGTGCGAACACGATGCGCGGCAGATGCAGCGACACGTCGCCCAGCGGCGGCAGGTGCAGCCACACGCCTTCGTCGATCAACGGCCAGGCCCAGCCGTTGCGGCCGAAGATCAGGATGAACAACAGGCCGGCGACCACCGGCGACACCGAGAACGGCAGGTCGATCAGGCTCACCAGCAGGCGCTTGCCGGGGAAACGGTGCTTGCTGACCGCCCAGGCCGCGGCCACGCCGAACACCAGGTTCAACGGCACCACGATCGCCGCCACCAGCAGGGTCAGGCGGATCGCCGCCAGCGCGTCCGGATCGGAGATCGCGCGCCAGAACACACCGACGCCGCTGCGCAACGCCTCGGTGAACACCAGCAGCAGGGGCAGCAGCAGGAACGCCAGCAGGAAGGCGAGCACGCCGCCGATCAGCAACCGCCGCACCCAGCGCGGCTCGTCGACCACCGAAGCCTGCACGTGCGCGGCGACGGCGACCGCACCGGCCTGCCCGGGAACGTGCGCGGCCAGCGCGGACACAACCGACGCCATCACGCCACCGCCCTGCCGCGCCGCGCGAACCAGGCCTGCGCCCCATTCACCAGCAGCAGCGACAGCAGCGACAACAGCAGCATCGCTGCGGCGATCGCGCTGGCGCCGCCGTAGTCGAACTCTTCCAGGCGGATGGTGATCAGCAATGGCGCAATCTCGGTGGCATTGGGCAGGTTGCCGGCGATGAAGATCACCGAGCCGTACTCGCCGACGCCACGCGCGAAGGCCAGCGCGAATCCGGTCAGCACCGCCGGCCACAGGGTCGGCAGCACTACCCGGCGCACCGTCTGCCAGCGCCCGGCACCGAGCGTGGCCGCCGCCTCTTCCAGTTCGCGCTCGGCCTCGGCCAGCACCGGCTGCACGATCCGCACCACGAACGGCAGCCCCACGAACACCAGCGCCACGACGATGCCCAGTGGCGCGTAAGCGACCTTGACCCCGCTCGCCCCGCTGACCTGCATCAGCCCGACATAGCCGATCAGCAGGCCGCCGACGCCCAGTGCGGCCAGGCTCAGCACGGCGACCGTGCCGAGCAGGCGCTGCAGCACGCGCAGCGGTGCCGGCAGCAGCGCCTGGCTACGCCGCAGCAGCGCGTAGCCGGTCGCCGCCAGCGCCAGCAGCAGCGCCAGCCGCGGCCACCACCAGGCCAGCGTCGGCAGGCTGGCCGCCAGCGCCTGCGTCGGCTGCTCCAGCCAGCGTCCGATCCAGCCGTTGCTGCCGTACAACGCGGTCAGGGCGATGCCGGCCACCGCGGTCGGCAGCGCGAACGGCAGATCGATCATCGCGTCGAACAGGCGCTTGCCGGGAAAGCGATAGCGCACGAACACCCAGGCCACCCAGGTGCCCATCACCGCATTGAACGCGGCCGCGGCCAACGCGGTGCCGAAACTCAAGCGCAACGCCGCCAGCACCCGCGGCTCGCTCCACACCCGCCACACGCCGTCCCAGCCCAGCCCGCTGGTCTTGAGCAGCACCGCGAACAAGGGGATCAGCACCACCAGTCCCAGCCAGGTCAGGGTGATGCCCAGACTCAGCCCCAACCCCGGCATCACCCGGCGCTGGCGCGGGGCGCGGGCAACGGCGGCGGCGGTCACGGCCATCGCGTCACTTGCTCGCCTGGATCTGGTCGAACAGGCCGCCGTCGTCGAAGTGCGTGGCCTGCGCCTTGGCCCAGGACCCGAACGCCTGATCGATGGTGACCAGGCGCACCTTCGGCAGCCGCGCCAGATCGGCGCGATCGGCGTACTCGGGATGGCGCGGCCGGTAATAGTGTCTGGCCGCGATCTTCTGTCCTTCCGGCGAGTACAGGTACTTCAGGTATTCCTCGGCCACCGCGCGGGTGCCGTGCTTGTCCACGTTCTTGTCGACCAGCGCCACCGACGGCTCGGCCAGGATCGACAGCTTCGGCACGACGATCTCGAACTTGTCCTGGCCCAGTTCCTGCTGCGCCAGGAACGCCTCGTTCTCCCAGGCCAGCAGCACGTCGCCGATGCCACGCTGGACGAAGGTGGTGGTGGCGCCGCGCGCGCCGGTATCCAGCACCGGCACGTTGCGGAACAGCGCGCGCATGTAGTTGAGGATGCGTTCGCGGTCGCCCTTGAAGATGTGGTCGGCGTAGGCCCAGGCAGCCAAGTAGTTCCAGCGCGCGCCGCCGGAGGTCTTGGGATTGGGCGTGATCACCGACACGCCACTGCGCAGCAGATCGGGCCAGTCCTTGATCCCCTTCGGATTGCCCTTGCGCACCAGGAACACGATGGTCGAGGTGTACGGCGCGCTGTTGTCGGGCAGGCGCGTAGCCCAGTTCGCATCGATCAGCTTGCTCTTGGCGGCGATCGCATCGACGTCGTAGGCCAATGCCAGCGTCACCACGTCCGCCTCGACCCCGTCGATCACCGCGCGCGCCTGCTTGCCGGAGCCACCGTGCGAGGTCTCCACCGCGACCTGCTCGCCGGGATGCAGTTGCGCCCAGTGCCTGGCGAAGGCGGCGTTGTAGTCCCGGTACAGCTCGCGGGTGGGATCGTAGGACACGTTGAGCAGTTGCGTCTCGGCGGCGGCCGCGGCCCCGGCGAACACGCACAGTGCGAGCGCGAGCAGCGGGCGCCAGCGGCGCGGCGGAAGGCTGGACATTGGCGGTTCTCCGAAAACACACAGGCCGACGCCGCGGCCGATACCCGCCGCGGACCATGACGCATGCTGCGCAGCGGCAGGCGGCGGGTGAAATGACTTCACGGCAGCGGCTCATGCCATTTGTGCATGACGGCCGCGGCCGGCGCGGGCGCCGCGGTAAAATCGCCGCTTCTTTCCGCCGCGCGTGCCCGTCATGACCGACTCCCGCCTCACCCAGCACTACGCCGAGGAACTGGACGCGATCCGCGCCCAGGGCCTGTTCAAGTCCGAGCGCATCATCGTCGGCCCGCAGGCGGCGGAAATCGTCCTCGCCGACGGCCGCCGCGTGCTGAACTTCTGCGCCAACAACTACCTGGGCCTGGCCGATCATCCGGCACTGATCCAGGCCGCCAAGGACGCGCTGGACACGCACGGCTTCGGCATGGCCTCGGTGCGCTTCATCTGTGGCACCCAGGACCTGCACAAGCAACTGGAAGCGCAGATCGCCACGTTCTTCGGCACCGAGGACACCATCCTCTACGCCGCCTGCTTCGACGCCAACGGCGGCCTGTTCGAACCGCTGCTCGGCGAGCACGACGCGATCATCTCCGACGCGCTCAACCACGCCTCGATCATCGACGGCGTGCGCCTGTGCAAGGCCAAGCGCTTCCGCTACGCCAACTGCGACATGGCCGATCTGGAAGCGCAGCTGCAGGCGGCCGACGCCGCCGGCTGCAAGACCAAGCTGATCACCAGCGACGGCGTGTTCTCGATGGACGGCTTCATCGCTCCGCTGGACGAGATCACCGCGCTGGCGAAGAAGTACAACGCGCTGGTGCACATCGACGAATGCCATGCCACCGGCTTCCTCGGCGCCAGCGGCCGCGGCTCGGCCGAGGTCAAGGGCGTGCTGGACCGGATCGATATCGTCACCGGCACCCTGGGCAAGGCCATGGGCGGCGCGCTGGGCGGTTTCACCACCGGCCGCCGCGAGGTGATCGAACTGCTGCGCCAGCGCTCGCGGCCCTACCTGTTCTCCAACTCGCTGCCGCCGCACGTGGTCGCGGCCGGGATCAAGGCCTTCGCGATGCTCGACGCGGCCGACGACCTGCGCGCGCGCCTGGTCGAGAACACCGCCTACTTCCGCGAGCGCATGGCCGCCGCCGGTTTCGACATCAAGCCCGGCACCCATCCGATCTGCCCGGTGATGCTGTACGACGCGCCGCTGGCGCAGCGCTTCGCCGAGCGGCTGCTGGAGGAAGGCATCTACGCCATCGGCTTCTTCTTCCCGGTGGTGCCCAAGGGCCAGGCACGGATCCGCACCCAGATCAGCGCCGCGCACACCCGCGCCCACCTGGACCGGGCGATCGACGCGTTCACCCGCATCGGCCGCGAACTGGGCGTACTCGCCGCCTGAGATGCGCGCCGCGCTGCGCCAACGGCTGTTGCTGGCGGCGCAGACCGACGCCCAGGCGCAAGCGCTGGAGGACGGCTGGGAGACCCGCTGCCTGCATTGCCGCCGGCGCCTGCGCCTGCGCGCTGACGGCGAACCGCTCGGACACAGCACGCTGGAACACGTAGTGCCGCAGGCCTGGTTCGGGCGCCGCGTCGCCGCGGCGCTGTGCGCCCAGGTCGGCGACGATCCCAACGATGCCCGAAACCTGGCGCTGGCCTGCGCCGGCTGCAATCACGCCAAGGGCCGTCACCACGATGCGCGCGGGCCGCAGGATGCGCGCGCCCGTGAGGTGGTGGTGGCGTTACTCAGCGCGCGGCTGGCGCGCTGGCGTCCGCCGCCGGCGCCAACGCCGTGACTTCGGCGGCGCTGAGCTCGCGCCACGCGCCCTTGCCCAGATCGCCCAGCACCAGGTCGCCGATCGCTACCCGCACCAGCCGCAGCACGTCCAGGCCAAGCGCGGCCAGCAGCCGCCGGATCTGCCGGTTGCGGCCTTCGTCCAGCACCACTTCCAGCCAGGCATGGCGCTCGCCCTGGCGCAGCAGGCGCGCCTGCTTGGCCCGCAGCGGTTCGCCATCGTCGACCACGCCGGCACACATCCGTGCCAGCAGCGCCGCGTCGGGCACCGCGTTCACCTGCACGTGATAGGTCTTGTCCGGGCCGCTGCCCGGATCGGTGACCCGCGCCGCCCACTGCGGGTCGTTGCTGAACAGCAGCAGGCCCTCGCTGGCCTTGTCCAGGCGCCCGACCGGCGCCAGCCACGGCAGGCCGGCACCGTCGAAACAGCGGTACACGGTGTCGCGGCCACGCTCATCCTGCGCACTGGTGACCAGCCCGCGCGGCTTGTTGAGCATCAGGTACCGGCGCGCGGTGTCGGCCAGCGGCGCGCCGTCCACGGCCAGCCGGTGGCGGCCCTGCACGATCGGGAATTCGGGATCGGTGACGATGCGTCCGTCGACGGCGACGCGGCCGGCGGCGATCCAGCGCGCGGCCTCGGTGCGCGAGCACAGGCCCAGCTTGGACAGGGTGCGGGCCAGGCCGTGCCGCGGCGCGGCCGGCGTGGCGTCGCGCGCCGGCGGGCGCGGACGCGCGGGCGCCGCCTGGGGCGACGCCGGACGGCGGGAACGCGGCGGCTTGGCCCCTCGCACGGCGCGGACGGGCGCGGCCGCGAGCGGCCGCGCGCCGGACTTACTGCTTGTTGGCGTCGGCCGGCGCCGGCGCCTCGGCGGCGGCAGCGGCAGGTGCAGCGGCCGGACGCGCCTTGACCACGCGCACGCCACGCGCCTTCATCCAGGCGTCGAACTCCTCGGCGGTCATGCGCTTGCCGTTCTGGCTCATGTCGAACCGCCACGGCGTGTTGTCGAAGGCGGTGGCCGGCTTGTAGGCAGCCGGATCGTTCGGCTTCACCGCGCCCGGGGTGGCATTGGCCAGGCTCTGGCAGCCTTCGGCGCGCAGCCGCAGCAGCACGCGGTCCAGCGACTGGTCGCTGCTGTAGGACTGGGTCAGCACGCCGCTGGGCATACCCAGCTGCACGTTGCGGCTGAACAGTTCCGAAGCGACCGGCGCGGCGACCGTGGCCGGCAGCGCCAGCGGCTTGGGCAGCAGATCGCCGGAGCAATCCGGCGCGGCGTGGGCCGCAGGAATCAGGGCAAGCGCGAGCAGGCTGGCCGTCACGATACGCAGCATCGGTTTTTTTCCATTCAGGCGAGTCGACGAGCGAGTGTAGGCAGGCCCCGGCGTGCTTTCAACTGTTACCGGCATTACACGCGCTAAATAATTGGGATTGCTGAAAAAATTCAGCTTGAATGCTTTGTGCATCCTGCAGAAGCGGCTTCAGCCGCGGCGGGCATTTCCGGGACGTCTGTCGCGGCTGAAGCCGCTCCCACAACGACACCGACATACATTTCCCCCCACAAAAACAAAGCCCGGCACGAGGCCGGGCTTTGCTTGAGACTGGAAGCGTCCGATCAGTTCTGGACGTTCAGCTCGGTACGACGGTTCTTCGCACGGCCTTCCGGATTGTCCGAACCATCCGGGTTGGTGTTCGGGGCAATCGGACGGCTCTCGCCGTAGCCGATCGGACCGACCAGACGCGAAGCGCTGACGCCGTTCTTGGTCAGGTAGTCGTACACGACGCGGGCGCGGCGCTCGGACAGCTTCTGGTTGTAGGCTTCGGTGCCCTTCGAGTCGGTGTGACCGGCAACCTCGACGCGCAGGTCGGGGTAACGCTTCAGGATCTCGGTGGCCTCGCCCAGGATCGCCACGGCGTCCGGACGCAGGTTCGCCTTGTTGAAGTCGAAGTTGACGCCCTTCAGGTCGATCGACACCGGCACCGGGCAGCCGTCCGGACCGATGGTCTGGCCAGGCTGGGAGTTCGGGCACTTGTCGTCGCAGTTGTTGACGCCGTCACCATCGTCGTCCAGATCAGCGCAGCTCGGCGCAGCGGCCGGCGGCGGCGGCGGGGCGACCGGGGCAGCCGGCGGCGGGCCCAGCGGGATCACGACGCCGACCGAAGCCAGCACGTCGCCGAACCAGTTCTGCGACGGAGCGGCAACGCTCTGGTCGTCGAAGTCAGCGCGGTAGGCCACTTCGGCACGCACGGCAACGCGCTTGTCGAAGGTGGTCTGCAGACCGACGCCCGCCTTGGCGGCAAAGTTGCCGTCCTTGCGCTGGCCCGGGGAGACCGGACCGCCGGTGTCGAACTCTTCTTCCGAGCGCTGGTAGCCCAGGCCGAACAGCAGGTACGGGTTCCAGCCGCGGCCTTCCTGGATGAAGTGGCGACGCAGGTCGAACGAGATGCCGTACTGGCTCCAGTTCAGGTCCTGGTTCTTGTCGAAGTTCGGGTTCTGATAGTTCAGCTCACCGTCCAGCGACCAGTTCGGGTTGATGAACTTGCCCAGGCCCAGGGTGACGAAGGGCGCATCGTTGGTGGTGCGGTCCTTGTCCTGGAAGTTGAAACCAGCCGAACCGGTCAGGTACCAGCGGTCGTCGAATTCCTGTGCGGACGCTGCCTGGGCGACGGCCAGACCGCCCAGCAACGCGGCGGTGAGAATTTTCTTGTTCATTAATACAACTCCTTGTTTCGGGGAGATAGAAACCGGTAGAGGCATGGTTCAGTACAGATGTCTCGTCACATCCAGACGGCCGTTTCCGCACGCCATCGCCGCGCACATTATGCGCGGCATAGTGAAGATGGCGTTAACGAGCACGTAACATGTGAAAGTCAACGCCAGCCCCTCCTAGGCCGTGGATACACCCTATACAGGTTGATGAAATCCCGCAATGCGGCGCGGAGATGACCATTTGCGGTCGTAGACAACGGCTCGCAGGGCGACCCAGGTCTCACCGCGGCCGCGCCCACGGCGGCGGGTCGGCCAACTCGGCCTGCATGAACTCGACGAAGGCCCGCACCCGCGGCGGCACCAGCCGGCGCTGCGGCATCACCGCGTGGATGCCGGTCTCGGTCAGCGGGTAGTCCGCCAGTACCTGACACAACCGCCCCTGGCGCAGGTCCTCGGCCACGTGCCATTCCGAATGCAGGGCGATGCCCTGCCCGTTGACCGCGGCATCGCGCAGCACCTCGCCGAAGTTGGTCTCCAGCGGCCCGGCCACGCGGACCGCGATTTCGCCGTCGGGTCCCTGCAGCCGCCAGGTGTCCTGGCGGCCGTCGCTGCCGGTCAGCAGCAGGCAGGCGTGCGCGGCCAGGTCGGCCGGCGTGGCCGGGGTGCCATGGCGGCGCAGGTAGTCGGGCGAGGCGCAGAGCATGCGCCGATTGCCGGCCAGGCGCCGCGCGACCAGGCTGGAGTCGCGCAGGGTGCCGATGCGGATCGCCAGGTCGAAGCCTTCGCTGACCAGGTCGACGACGTTGTCGCTCAGGTGCACGCTCAGTCGCACCTGCGGATGCAGCGCCATGAAGCGCGGCAGCAGCGGCGACACATACAGGCGGCCGAACGCCGCCGACATCGTCACCCGCAGGGTGCCGGCGGCGACGACGCCGGCCTGGCGCAGGCCGCCGGCCAGCGATTCCAGATCCTCGACCAGCGGCCGCCCCTGCTCGGCCAGTTGCAGGCCTTCCGGGGTCGGGTGCAGACGCCGCGTGGTCCGGTGCAGCAGGCGCACGCCGAGCGCGCGCTCCAGCCGCTGCAGCCGCTGGCTGGCCACCGCCACCGACAGGTCCAGGCTGCGCGCGGCGGCGCTGATCGAGCCGAGGTCGAGCACGCGCAGGAACAGGGCGATATCGCCGATCCGGTCCATTGTGTGGATTCCATTGAAAGTTGTTCAATATTTTTACTGTTTTTGCTGAGAACCTGCAGGCCTAGGCTGCCGTCCTCCCGTCACTTCCGGAGCCGCCGCATGGCCGCCTCGCTCGCTCCACCTCCCCAGCAACCCGCTGCCGGGCGCACGCCGCTCGCGTTGTACGCGCTGACCGCCGGCGCCTTCGGCATCGGCACCACCGAGTTCGTGATCATGGGCCTGCTGCTGCAGGTCGCCGCCGACCTGCGGGTCAGCGTCCCCGCCGCGGGGCTGCTGATCTCCGGCTATGCACTGGGCGTGTTCCTCGGCGCGCCGCTGCTGACCGTGGCCAGTCGGCGCTGGCCGCGCAAGCGCGTGCTGCTGGCGCTGATGGTGGTGTTCACCGCCGGCAACCTGGCCTGCGCGCTGGCGCCGAGCTATGCGGCACTGATGGCGGCGCGGGTGGTGACCTCGCTGGCGCACGGCACCTTCTTCGGCGTCGGCGCGGTGGTCGCCACCACCCTGGTGCCGCCGCAGCGCAAGGCCTCGGCGATCTCGACGATGTTCACCGGCCTCACCGTCGCCACCCTGCTCGGGGTGCCGGCCGGCGCCTGGCTGGGCCTGCACCATGGCTGGCGCGCCACGTTCTGGGCGGTGGCGGCGATCGGTGCTCTGGCTACCGTGGTGATCGCCGCACTGGTGCCGGCCAACCGCGATGCCACACCGGCGCCGCCGCTGCGCGAGGAGCTGCGCGCGGTCGGCCGCGGCCCGGTGCTGCTGGGGTTGGCGACGACAGTGCTTGGGTATGCGGGCGTGTTCGCCGTGTACACCTACGTGCAGCCGCTGCTGACCCAGGTCACCGGCGTGGCCGACAGTGCGGTGTCGCCGCTGCTGCTGGTGTTCGGCGTGGGCATGATCGTCGGCAATGTGCTCGGCGGCCGCCTGGCCGACCGCCGCCCGCGGCAGGCGCTGCCGCTGAGCCTGGGCGTGCTGGCCGTGGTGCTGGCGGCGCTGACCCTCGCCTTGCCGTCGGCACCGGCGATGACGCTGGGCATCGGCATGCTGGGCGTGGCCGCGTTCGCCACGGTGGCGCCACTGCAGGTGTGGGTGCTGGGCAAGGCCGGCGAGGCCGGCCGGCATCTGGCCTCGAGCCTGAACATCGGCGCGTTCAACCTGGGCAATGCGCTGGGCGCCTGGCTCGGCGGTCTGGTGCTCAGCCACGGCGGCACCCTGTCGCAACTGCCGTGGGTGGCGGCGCTGCTGACCCTGGCCGGATTGGCGGTGGCGCTAGGCGCGCTGCGGCTGTCGCCGGCCGCTGCCAGCCCTGCGGCCAGCACCGGCGCAGGCTGCGCCGCAGGCGGTGCGGCATGAGCCGGGCGATGGCGACGGCCGCGCTGGCGACGGCGCTGCTGGGCACCCTCGCGCTGCCGGCCGACGCAGCGCCGCGCGACTGGGTCGCGACCTGGCAGGCCAGCCCGCAACCGCTGTGGGCCGCGGACTTCCCGTTCCCGACACAGACGCCGTTCCACCTGTGGCGGCAGACCGTGCGCCAGGTGGCGCGGGTCAGCCTGGGTGGCAGCGAGGTGCGGGTGGAGCTGAGCAACGCCTATGGCGACACGCCGCTGCACATCGGCGCCGCCTCGCTGGCCCTGGCTGGCGACGGCGCTGCGACCCTGCCCGGCTCGCAACGGCCGCTGCGCTTCGGCGGCAAGAGCGAGGTGACCGTGCCGCCGGGCGCGCCGGTGCTCAGCGACCCGGTGGCGCTGAGCGTGCCGGACCTGGCCCGGCTCAGCATCAGCCTGTACCTGCCGCAGCCGACCGCGCCGTCGACCTTCCACTGGGAAGGCCTGCAGAGCGCATGGCTGGCCGCGGGCGACCGCACCGCCGACGCCACGCTGGCCGACGCCACGGCATTGCCGGTGCGGCTGTTCGTCAGCGGCGTCCAGGTGCGCCGTGCCGATGCGGCCGGGGCGGTGGTGGCGCTGGGCGATTCCATCACCGACGGCGCCGCCTCGACGCCGGGGCAGGACCGACGCTGGCCGGACCAGTTGGCCACGCGGCTGGCGGCACAGCGGGTGGCGGTGCTCAACGCCGGCATCTCCGGCGGCCGCGTGCTGCGCGACCGCATCGGCCGCAACGCGCTGGCGCGGCTGGACCGCGACGTGCTGGCGCAGCCCGGCGTGCGCACCCTGATCCTGTTGATGGGCATCAACGACATCAGTTGGTACGCCACGCCGTTCGCGCCGGACGATGCACCGGTATCGGCCGAGGAGCTGATCGCCGGCTACCGGCAGGTGCTGCAGCGCGCGCAGGCGCGCGGCCTGCGGGTGATCGGCGCCACCCTCACCCCGTTCGAGGGCGCGCTGCCGGACTCGCCGATCCCCGGCTACTACAGCCCGCAGAAAGAGGCCGTGCGCCAGCAGGTCAATGCCTGGCTGCGCGCGGGCAACGGCTTCGACGCGATCCTGGATTTCGATGCCCTGTTACGCGACCCCGCGCATCCGGCGCGGATGCGCGCGGATTTCGACTCGGGCGATCACCTGCATCCCAGCGATGCGGGTTACGCGGCCATGGCCGAGGCCGCCGCGCAGTTGCTCGGCGCCGACGCAACCGCGCGCCCTCCTGCTCACGCCACTGCGGACGCGGTCGACGCCGCCGCCGCAGCGCGCTGACGCCTTCTCTCCCCCTTCCCCACCATCAGGAGTGTTCCATGGAATACCGTCATCTCGGCGCGTCCGGCTTCAAGGTCCCCGTGCTCAGCTTCGGCACCGGCACCTTCGCCGGTACCGATCCCTTCTTCGCCACCTGGGGCAACTCGGACGTGGACCAGGCGCGGCGCCTGATCGACATCTGCCTGGAGGCCGGCGTCACCCTGTTCGACAGCGCCGACGTCTACTCCGGCGGCGCCGCCGAATCGGTGCTGGGCGCGGCGATCAAGGGCCGCCGCGATCAGGTGCTGCTGTCGACCAAGGCCGGCTTCCGCTTCGACCGCGCCGCAGCCAACAGCGTCGGTTCCTCGCGCTTCCACCTGGTGCGCGCGGTGGAAGCGGCGCTGACCCGCCTGGGCACCGACTACCTCGACCTGTTCCAGTTGCACGGCTTCGACGCGCACACGCCGGTGGAGGAAACCCTGTCCACGCTCGACGACCTGGTGCGCGCCGGCAAGATCCGCTACCTGGGCGTGTCCAACTTCTCCGGCTGGCAGCTGATGAAATCGCTGGCGGTGGCCGACCGTCACGGCTGGTCGCGCTATGTCGCGCACCAGGCCTATTACTCGCTGATCGGGCGCGACTACGAAGAGGAACTGATGCCGCTGGGCCTGGACCAGGGCGTCGGCGCGCTGGTGTGGAGCCCGCTGGGCTGGGGCCGGCTGACCGGCAAGCTGCGCCGTGGCCAGCCGCTGCCGGAGAGCAGCCGCCTGCACGACAAGGCGGTCACCGAGGCCGGCCCGCCAGTGCAAGAGGAGCGCCTGTACCGGGTGATCGACGCCCTGGAAGCCATCGCCGCCGAAACCGGCCGCAGCGTGCCGCAGATCGCACTGAACTGGCTGTTGCAGCGGCCGACGGTCAGCAGCGTGATCATTGGCGCACGGACCGAAGACCAGTTGCGGCAGAATCTGGGGGCGGTCGGCTGGACCCTCGATCCCGCCCACGTGCAACAGCTGGATGCGGCCAGCGCGGCGGTACCGGCGTATCCGTACTGGCACCAGCGCGGCTTCGCCGAGCGCAACCCGCGGCCGGTCTGAGCCGCGGCCGTGCCCTCCTTTCCTTCACGTCCAGGAGCCTCCATGAAAGCGGTCGCCACCTTCCATCCCCTGCCGATCGACGATCCGCAGTCGCTGCACGACCTCGACCTGCCGACGCCCCCCGCGCCCGCCGGCCACGACCTGCTGGTGCGGGTGGAGGCGGTGTCGGTCAATCCGGTGGACACCAAGGTCCGCGCCAAGGGCGCGAGCGACGGCCAGCCCAAGGTACTGGGCTACGACGCCGCCGGCGTGGTCGAGGCGGTCGGGCCCGAGGTCGACGGCTTCGAGCCGGGCGACGAGGTCTACTACGCCGGCGACATCACCCGCGCCGGCAGCAACGCGCAATACCAGCTGGTGGATGCGCGCATCGTCGCGCGCAAGCCGGCCACGCTGGACTTCGCCCAGGCCGCGGCGCTCCCGCTGACCACCCTGACCGCCTGGGAGCTGCTGTTCCAGCGCATGCCGTTCGACTTCGACGACGAACACAACCGCGGCCGCCGCCTGCTGGTGATCGGCGGCGCCGGCGGGGTCGGCTCGATCGCGATCCAGCTGGCGCGGCATGCCGGCTTCGAGGTGATCGCCACCGCCTCGCGGCCGCAGACCCGCGACTGGTGCCTGCAACTCGGCGCGCACCACGTGATCGACCATCGCCAGGAACTGGCGCCGCAGCTGCAGGCAGTGGGCATCGACCAGGTGGACGCCGCATTGAACCTGGCCGACACCGACCGCTACTGGCAGGCGCTGGGCGAGTTGCTGGCGCCGCAGGGCCACGTCGGGCTGATCGTCGAGCCGAGCGGTCCACTGCACATCGGCGACCCGTACAAGGCCAAGTGCATCGGCATCCACTGGGAAATGATGTTCGCGCGCGCCCGTTTCCGCACCGAAGACATGATCGAACAGCACCGCATCCTGGCACGCACCGCCAGCCTGGTGGACGCCGGCGAACTACGCACCACCCTGACCGAGACCCTGACCCCGATCAACGCCACCACCCTGCGCGAGGCACACCGCCGCCTGGAGTCGGGCAGCACCATCGGCAAACTGGCGCTGGTCGGCTGGGGCTGAGCAGGCGGCGCAGCGATCGAAACATTGGCGCGATCGCCCCGCCGACCGTAACCGCTCCCGCTCCTGCTCCTGCTCCCGCTGTTGCTTGTGCTGTTGCTGTGCTTTTGATCTACCGGGTTCCCTCGGCGCGGCAGACACGACGGGCGAATACCCGAAGGGCGACGCGCAGGATGCGCGTCGTTTTCCGCCGGCACATGGATGTGCCGTCGGAAAATGCCCGTCGTGGCTGCGAACCCGGAGCGCGTAGCGCGGAGGGCGCGCTGCG
>NZ_NQYT01000076.1:0-13473 GCF_009192935.1 Xanthomonas sp. LMG 12461 | reverse complement strand
GACTCTGCGTTGACAGCTTTCGGCATGTCCACAGGTTCTCGATGTGCCGCTATCCGATGCCGCTGGCCACGACTTCCCCAGCGCTTGACCTAGGGAGTATCATCAATCCCCGGGCATGCCGTGCCGCGATGGCGCGCGCCTGTGGCAAGGAAGAGCGAGGAAGTGGACGCCCGTCCACGCCCGGGCGATGACGCGGCCATGGGCGCGCGCAATCGCGGCCCTTCGGGTTGGGCCTGGCAGGCGCGCGGCCGGCGCCGCGCGGCTTGACCTGACGGCCAGTCAGGCGCTGCGCCACGCAACGCCGGCCGCGCGCCTGCCAGACCCAACGCGGCATACTCGGGAATTGATGACACGCCCTAGGGCGCGATCACCTCGGCGCCACTGGCGCGTAGCCGATCCAGCGGCCCGCCCGGCTCCTGCAGGGTCTGCATCGGCAACGCCGCGAAACTGGAGCGGTTCTGCGCCAGCGCCCGCTCGGCCACCTGCAACCAGGCCGCCTGCGCACGCTGGCGCACATCGCCCAGGCCCAGCTTGCGCGCGATCGCCGCTTCGCCGACCGCGTCCAGGCAGACGCGGTACTGATCGTTGGCGGGCAGCGCGGCCAGCGTGTCCAGATCGCCTTCGGACCACGCATTGGCGCGCTGGCGCATCGTCTCCAGGTCGCGATCGATGACCTGCAAGGTGCGCGCGAAACAGGCACTGTCGTTGAGCGAGGTCGCCCGGAACTCCTGCAGCGCGCGCTTGGCGTCGGGCACCTTGACCTCCACCACCACCGGCACAATCGGCACCCTGGCGCGCTTGGCCGCACGCGCGATCACCGGCTGCACGACGCTGCCCAGGCTCAGGCCGGAAGTGCGCATCGCCGCTTCGTACAGCTCCTGCGCCGCGAACACCGGCCGCCAGCGTTCCACGCTGCTGTCGCGGCCCAGGTAGCGCGCCTTCAGCGGCAGCCAACGCGCATACAGCTCCGGCGGCAGCACCTGCTGCAGGGTGCGGTCGTCGGGATTGCGCCGCGCCTTGAGCAGGGACGGCAGCAGCATCAGGCTGCGGAACATGCCCAGGCCCGAGTCCAGGGTGAGGGTCGGCGCCGCGATCACCTGTTGCGATTGGGCGATCACCCGCTCCACTTCGCCCGATTCCCACTGCATGCGCTTGGGCAGCGGCGACACCGTGCCGAGGATCCACAGCACGTGGTCGCCGCGGCGGACCTGCCACAGCCCCGGGCCGGGCTGGCGCCCGCTCACCAGCACCGCCTCCAGGTCGACCACCGGCGGATGGGCTGGTGCGGCCGGCGTCGCGGTCTGCGCCTGCACGGCGGGCATGCCCGCCGCCAGCAACGCCGCCGCCAGGCACAACGCCGGGCCGAGCCGGCGCGCGACGATCCCCAGCGCGGTCGCTGCGCGCACCCCGCGCCGCCCCGGCATCAGTCCGCCAGCTTCGGCAGATGCGTGGCCAGCGGGTCGGTGTCCGCCAGCAGTTCGAAGCGCTCCCACAGGAACCCCGGCGCCACCACGCAGCGCACCAGGCAGTAGTCGGCCAACGGACGCGCGGCCTGCCAGGTGCCGGCCGCGATCACCACCGACGGCATGCCGCCACGCTCGCTGGCATCCAGGCGGTAGCGCTGCAGGCCATGCTGCGGATCGAAGCCCAGCAGTTCCAGTGCCCCGCCCTCTTCCCATTGCCAGGTCTCGTCGGCATCGATGCGGTGCCAATTGCTGACTTCGCCCTGCGCCAGCAGGAAGCGGATCGCGGTGCAGGCCGGGCGCGACGTCTGCTCGTGCTGCACCATCAGGGCCGAGGTATGCACGCGCGCGTAGCGCCCGCCTTCCGGGTGCGGCAGCAGCGACAGGTCGCGCACCAAGGCGGCGATTCGGAAAGCGGCGGCGCTGGACATGCGTCCAGTCTAATCCGGCGCACGGCCGTGCGGATGTCAGGCCGCGCCATTTCCGCGGCGGCGGCCGCTCGACGTCACGAGGGGCGCAGCGAGTCGCGTGCAGGCGGCATGGCGCCCAGCCGCCTGCCATGCCGCAGGCACACCGCGAAGAACACCAGCAGATCCCAGCTGTAGCGCTTGAGCAGGCGCCGCGGCTCGCGCAGCAGGCGATAGATCCATTCCATGCGCAGCCGGCGTACCCAGGCCGGCGCGCGCCGCGCGGTGCCGGACAGGAAGTCCAGCAACGCGCCCACGCCGAACGCCAGCGGCACCTGCAGTTGCGCCGCGTGCTGCAGCAGCCAGCGCTCCTGCAGCGGATTGCCGAACGCCACCAGCAGCACGTCGGCGCCGCTGGCGTTGATGCGCGCGGCCAGCCCGTCGCCGGCCGCGGCAAACTCGGCATAGCCGTCGCAGGTGCCGACCACCTCTTGCCCCAGCGTCTGCCGCAAGGTCTGCGCCGCGGTGTCGGCCACGCCGGGACGGCCGCCGAGCAGGAAGAAGCGCAGCGGCCGCGGGCTCTGCCGGCACAGCGCCGGAATCAGATCGGTGCCGTTGAGGTTGCCGGCGAAGCGGCGGCCGTGCACCAGCAGCGCGCCCAGGTCCATGCCGATGCCGTCGTTGACGATGCACACGTCCGGCGCAGCCAGTTGCGCACGCAGGGCCTGGCACTGCACCACGAAGTTGGTGTTGGCGAAGAACACCTGGCGGCGCTCGCCGCGCGCCAGCGCCTGCAGCAACGCGGCAACGAACTCGGTCTCGGTGCTGCGCAGGATCGGATAACCGCCCAGCGCCAGCACCTCGCCGGTCGCGCGCTCACCAGAGGTCATGCGGAAAGCTCTCCAACAGGCCGCGTTGCACCGCGGCCAGGTCGAACACGGTATTGCCGCCCAGCGCCACGCATTCCTCCACCGTGTGCCCGGCATGCCAGCGGCCGCGGCCGGTGCCGGCGTAGTAGTCGTCGTACTTGAAGCGGTCCTCGCCGTTGCCCCAGTCCAGGTACACCGACGGCACGCCGTAGGCCTCGGCCAGGATCAGCCCGTGCAAGGAGCTGGACACGACCAGGTCGGCGCCGAGCAATTGCCGCACGAAGGCGGCCGGCTGGCGGTTCGGCAGCACCAAGTGGTCCTTGTACTGCGCATACTTGTCCAACGGTTCGTTGAAGTGCGGCACCACCAGGAACGGCTGCCGTGCCGATGGCGGCAACAGCGCCTCGCGCGGGAAGAACAACGGCATCAGCAGACCCGGATCGCCGTAAACCTCCGGCACCTGCAGGCCGCGCTCGCGCAGGAACGCGCGGGTCTTGGGGCCGCGCACCGCACGCACGTCGAGCTGGCGGAAGGTATGGCGGTCGGCGGGAATCTTGCCGTTGACGCCGCTGCCCCACACGGTGTCGCCGTCGCGGGCGAAATGCAGCACCGAGCCGATCGCGATCAGCCGCGTGCGCTTGTCGCGCTTGTCCAGCAAGGTGCGGTCGCGCTGGCCAAGCACGTTGGAGACGATGATCTTGGAAAGATGATCGCCGACGTTGATCTCGCCGTTCTTCGGCTTCCACCAGAACAGCGCCCGGCGCTCTTCGTAATCGATCCATTTTTGCAATGCGGACATCGGTCCTCCTTGGTTGCGCGGGGGGTACGGCGGACAAGCCGGGGCGTGGACTCAGGCCACGCCGTCGGCGAACAGACGGGTCTCCGGGTAGGCGGCCGGGTCCAGCACCCGGTCGGTGGTGTCGGACCAGCTCAGGCACTGCCGATGGCGCACGTGCGGCGCCTGCAGCGCCTGCCCGATCGCGGTGACGATCGACGCCTCGTCGCCAGGCGTGTAGCCGAAGCGCGACGGATAACGGCCGACCACGGCATTGGGGCAGACGGCCGGCAGGCCGAAGAAGTCGTACTGCAGCAGCTTCATCGAACTGTCGGCCAGATACGCCGGCACCTGCTCGGACGCGTACGGGGCGATGCCGAAGCGCGCGTGCTTGATGTAGCGGATGGTCTCGGCGTGCTTCATCTCGCCGTACACCACCACGTTGTCGCCATAGCCCGGCGCGCGCCCCATGCCCGAGCCGATCACGTGGAAGGTGACCTGCGGGAAGGCGCGGCTGGCGGCGACGAAGAAATCGGGATCGAACAGCATCGAGCCCACCGCCACCGCATGGATGCCCTCGCCGTACGGCGAGGGGTCGCCGAGCGTGTGCAGGTCGTGGTCCACGCCGTGGCCGACGTGGTACACGTTGTGGCGGCTGGCGACCTCCTCGGCCATCGCCGGCGACACCAGCGCGATCACGTCCAGGCTCGGCGCCACGCGGTCGAATTCGCGCTCGATGTAGTCGGCGACGTTGATCGTGCTCAAGCCGTCGGAGGCGCGGTACACCTTGCGTGCGGTCGGGTTGATCCGCGCCGCCAGCGCGATGAACGCCACCGCGATGCCGCTCTCGAACACGATCACGTCGGCCTCGCGCATCCAGCGGATCAGCGTGGCCGGCGCGCGCGCCGCGTAGACCTTGAACATCAGGTCTTCCAGCGGCCGCAGCCAGCGCCGCCGGGTGTTGAACGGATGCAGCAGCGCGCGCCACAGGTAGCAGTCCACGCCGTTGTGGCGGACCACCTGGTTGGCGGTGGCGTCCAGCGGCAGGCGCAGATCGCCCTTGAGCCGCGACAGCAGGCTGTAACGCAGCGAAAAGAACCGCGTGGGGCCGCGCTTGGCCAGCTCGTCGGCAATGAAGTGGATGTTGGCGCGACGCGGCGTGCGGTAGTCGTGCGCCGACAGCACCAGGTAGCACGGCGCACGCCCACTGGTGGTTGCGGCCGGTGCCGATGCGGGCAGCGCCGCCGCTGCGGAAGAATCGCTCATGCGCTCGCTCCTGTGCGGGTGAAAGGGAAAGAAAAACGCGACAGTCCGGTGTTCATCGCGGCCCACGCGCCTGACGCAACAGCGTGCGCATCTGCAGGATCGCCAACACGTCGCGGCGGAACGCCGGCCACAGCGCGAACACCAGCAGGCAGCCCAGCGCCATCGCCACCGCGCCGAAGATCAGTTGCAGCCACAACGACGCGCCACCCCACTGCTGTGCGGCAAAGTACGCGGCAACGCCGCAGACGCCGTAGCCGAGCACCGCGCGCAAGGCGTTGTTGAACAACTCCCAGGCCGGGATCTGCGGCGCGATGCGCGCGATCCAGATCACCGACAGCGGCCACATCACCAACAAGCCCAGCGTGTAGCCCACGGTCACGCCCATCACGCCCCACAGCGAGCCGGCGAAGATGCAGGCGATCAGCATCACCCGCCCCACCACCGAATACACCAGCTGCTGGCGCATCAGGCCCAGCGCCAGGAACACCCAGTACGTGGCGTAGGAGGCGGTCTGGAATATGCCGCCGAGGGTCAGCACCTGGAACAGCGGCACCGCCGGCCGCCACTGTTCGCCCAGCACCAGCACGATCAGCGGCATCGCCAGCGCGCAGGCGAAGGAAAACAGCGCCACGATCAGGTGCACCATCACCGTCTGCCCTCGCAGCAGGAAGTTGCCGAAGCGCGGCGGGTCGTCCTGCAACTGCGACAACACCGGCAGCGCCACCGAAGTAGCCGGCGCGTTGATCTGGTTCAGCGGCATCATCAGCAGTTGGAACGCGCGGTTGTACAGGCCCAGCGCCTCGGCGCCGATGCGGTGGCCGATGATCACCTGGCCGACATTGCGGCTGGCGTAGCCGAGCAACTGCGCCGCCATCAGGTTCCAGCCGAAGCTGAGGAAGGTGCGCATCGGCGCATCGCGCCGGTAGCCGCGCGGCAGCCAACGCGCGCAGGCGCCGGCGATCAGCAGATTGACCAGCGCCTGCACCACCTGCTGCCAGACCAGCGCCCAGTAGCCGTAGCCGGCCAGGGCCACGCCGACGCCGGCCAGCAGGCCCAGCACCTGCGCGCCGACATCGCTCAGCGAGACCTGGCCGAAGCGCAGCGCGCGGCTCAGGTGCGCGCGGTACTGCGTGGTCATGCCGTTGAACAGGAAGGTCACCGCCAGCGCCTGCGAGATGCCGAGCAAGGCCGGCTCACGGTAGAAGTGCGCGATCCACGACGAGGACAGGAACACCACGATCGCCAACGCCAGGCCGATGCCGCTGTTGATCCAGAACAGGTTGTCGCGCTGCTCGCGGCTGACGTGCTTGGCCTGGATCGCCGCCGAGGACAGGCCGAAGTCGCGCAGGATCTCGGCCATGCCGACGATCGCCGTCACCATCGCCATCAGGCCGTAGTCGTAGGGCGTCAGCAGCCGCGCCAGCAGAATGATGCCGCCGAACTGCACCACCATCTTGGCCAGTTGCCCGGCCATGGTCACCGCTGCGCCGCCGGCGGCGCGGGCGCCCAGTCCGGGTTGCGGCGCTGCCGGCCGCGGGGTCTCGGCGCTGCTCATGCGCCCTCCCCGCGGCGCGCGGTCAGCGCCTGCAGATAGCTGCGGTAGTGCTGCAGGCCGATGCCGTTCCAGTCGCGCCGCGACAGGTCCGGCACGGCGTCGGCCGGCACCTGCTGCGCCTGCGCCAATGCCTGCGCCAGTTGCGCCGCATCCAGCTCGCCCCGGTACAACTGCACCCACTGCGCGCCGACCTCGTCGGCGATGGCCGCATTGGCCTCGCTCCACGGCGCCAGCACCGGGCGCGCCAGCGACAGCGCCAGCAGCAAGGTGCCGGAGTTGTGCATCTGCCGGTACGGCAGCACCACCAGTTCCGCCTCCCCGACCTCCTGCGCCAGCACCGCGTCCTCCACGTACTGCAGGCGCGCGCTGATCCGCGGATCCTCGGCGCAGGCGCGCTCGACCACGCCGCGGATCTGCGCATCGATCGGGTTGCCGGCGATGCGCAGGCTGAGCTGGGGATCGGGCAATGCACCGAACGTCGCGATCAACGTCTCCACGCCCTTGTACGGGCGCAGCAGCCCGAAGTGCAGCAGGCGCCCGCGCACCCGCGACGGTTGCGGCAGCGGCGCGTACCAGTCGCGGTAATGGCCGTGCAGGATGGTATCGGTGGCCGGCGCGCGTGCGGGCGTGGTCGCATTGATGCGGATCCAGCGCGCGGTCTGGCGGTCGATCCAGCGCAGCAGCAGGCGTTCGCGCCAGCCCTTGTCCTCGTGCGGCGCCACGTTGTGCAGGGTGCGCACCAGCGGCACGCCGGCCAGGCGCAGGCGCAGCAGCAGAACGGCGACACAGAGCTGCTTGGCCAGCGTGCCGAGCGCGGTGCGATGCCGCAGCAGGTACTCCGGCCAGTGCAGATGCAGCACATCGTAGCGCGACAGCAGCGCCGCGCGCATCGAGAAGAAGCGCAACTGCACCTGCGGCGGCAACGCCGCGTAGAGCTGGGTCAGATAGGGATTGGTGGTCGCGGTCGGGCGCTCGGTGGACAGCAGCACGGTGACCGCCGGCGCGGCCTGCTGCGACGTGCCGTGGCGCTGGCTCTCGCCGCTCATCGGCCGCCCTCCGCGCCGCCCAGCGCCAGGCGGTATTCGTCCAGATAGGCGCCGACCACGCGGTCCCAGTCGTAGCGATGTGCGTAGGCCATCGCCGCTGCGCGCTGCGCGGCGAAGTCCGCATCGGTGCCGGCGGCGAAGGCGCGCACCGTGGCCGCGGCCGCCTGCGCATCGGCCGGGTCGACCAGCACGCCCTGCCCCGACTCGCGCTGCAGGCGCGCGAACGGCGGGATGTCGCTGAGGATCGGCAGCAGCCCCGCGCTCATCGCTTCCACCGCGGCCAGGCCGAACCCCTCGTGCCGCGACAGGCACACGAAGTACTGCGCGCTGCCGAGCAACTGCGCCAGTTGCGCCTGGGTCGGCGCCACCTGCAGGCGTACCCGCTGCTGCAGGCCGCGCTCGGCGATCGCCTGCTGCAGGTCGGCCATGCTGAAGTCGTACTCGCGCCCGGCCACGATCAACTGCCAGGCCGGATCCTGTGCGGCCAGCGCACGCACCAGGTCCAACGTCTCCAGCAGGCCCTTGTTGACCGACCAGCGCCCGAAGTAGATCAGCGTGCGTCCGGGCGTGGCGCTGCCCTGCCCGGCGAACTTGTCCACGTCCACCCCGTTCTCGATCACCCGCAGCCGCTGCGGCGCGACCACCTGCGAGAACAGCCGGCCATCGTTCTCGCTGGTCGCCACCACCCGCGCATAGGCGAGCGCCGAGGCGCGGGTGAGGGTCTTGAACCAGAGCATCTTCAGGCGCGAGGCATAGGTGGTATGGAAAAAACCGCCATGGGTGGACACGATCATCGGCACACGGTGCAGCAGCCGGGTCAGGGCCAGGAAGTCGTAGAAGAAGTCGATGCCATGCACGTGCAGCAGATCCGCGCCGCGCACCGCCGACAGCACCGACGGCGCCAGCGGGTAGCGCGAGGAGCCGCGGTACGGCAAGCGCACGATCGGCACGCCCTGATGGTTGTCGCGCGGCGCCAGGCGCTGCTGCGGATCGGTAAACACCCGCTCCAGGCTCACCACTTCGACCTGGTCGCGGCCCTGCTGCAGATGGCGGCGCGCGATATTCAGCACCACCTCCTCCATGCCGCCGACCGACGGATGGAACTGGCGCACCACATGCACCACCTTCATGCCCGGCCTCCATCAAGCCCGTGCGCGGCCCGCAACGCCGCCGTCATGCCGTCGCTCCCGCGAACGCACTGCGACGCACCCCGATCATCCACGGCGCAATCCGCACCAGCACCGCGCGCATCGGCACGCTGGCCAGTACCGCCAGCACGCTCACCGACACCGCCCAGGCCGGTCCCCAGGCATCGCCGCGGACCAGGCCGGTACGGGCGGCGACGCCGGCCATCACCGAGAACAACAAGGTATGCGTGCACAGGATCAGCAAGGTGTTGCGTCCGATCCACTGCAGCCAGGCCCAGTGCCGCAGCAGCCCGGCGACGCACAGCGCCATGGCGCTGCCGAGCAGGCTGGCGGCGAGGAACGCCAGCGGGGAAGCGCCGAACTTGAGCATATTCACGTCCACGCGGCCGTTGTGCCAGGCGATCGCGAACCAGGCCGCGCCCAGCAGCAGCGCCGCCAGCGCATTGCCGGCCGGCCGTGCCGGCCACCACTGCGCCCGCGTCGCGGCGAGCGCGCCGATCGCGAAGAAGCACAACGCCACCGGCAGCACGTCCAGCGAGAACGGCAGGCGCATGTCCTGCCCCGGGAACCAGCACGCCCAGCCCCAGGCCAGCGGCAACGACAGCCCGGCCAGCACCGGCAACGACAGCGTACGACGCAGCGCCAGATAGGCCAGCGTGGTCACGAACAGCGCCGGCAGGAACCACAGCGCGGGCATCACGTAGAGCTTGGGCCCGATGCCGCTGACCAGGCCCAGCAGCGGCTCCCACCACGGCCGGTCGCCCCACAGTTGCGCCTTGCTGCCGATGTGCCGGGTCAGCATCCAGTACGCGTAGGCAACGAAGAAGAACGCCACATAGGGCAACAACAGGCTGCGCGCCAGCTTGCCGACCGTGGCCAGGCTCAGCGGGCGATTGCCGAAGGCCTCGCCGACCCAGCCCGACAACAGGAAGAACATCGGCACGTGGAAGCTGTAGGCCAGGATCACGTAGGCGTGCGGAATGCCCTTGGCATGGCCGAACACCACCAGCAGGATCGCGATCGCCTTGGCCGCATCGATGCGCATGTCGCGCGGCGCGCTCGCCCGTGCGCTGCGGCCCTGCGCGGGCACGGATGCGGAGACGGCCGTGGCGGGCGCACTCATGCCGGCACCGCCGGAATCCGCGAGACCGGGCCCGGCCCCGCAGGCAGCGCGGACGCATCGCGCAGGCGCGGCGCCATCTGCCACAGGCACCCGCAGACGAACCACCACAGCGCCGCAGTCTTGATCGAGAAATAGCCGTTGGAGACCAGCAGGCTCAGCGAGAAGGCGAAAATCAGCAGGTTCTTGAACAACTGCCCTTCGATGGTGCGCATCAGCATCGCGAACGAGTACGCCAGCAGGAACGCCAGCACCAGCAGCACCGACTGCGAGGAGATGAAGTAGGCGATGCCGCTGTCGAAGTAGCGGTACGGCTGGTCCACGTCCAGCCCCATCCACGCATCGGCGCTCATCCTGCGGATCGAATCGACGGTGAAGAACACCCGGCCCAACGTGGTGTCCTCGTAGCTCTGGATGCCGGAGGCCCAGACCAGCAGCCACGCTCCGCCCATCACCGCGAAGAAGATCAAGAAGCCCAGGCGCTGGTCCATGCGCAGCAGCAACGGACTCAGCAGCGCCATCATCACGCAGGTACCGGCGGCCAGGCGCCCGTCCGAGGCCACGATCAGGAAGCCGATCATCGCCACCGAGGCGACGATCGCCAGCGGCCGCATCCAGCGCCAGAACGTCAGCAGGATCGCGGTGAAGAAGATGATGAAGTTGCCCATCGTCACCGGCTCGATGAATACCGAGGAGGCGCGCGGCAGGTTCGAGGACGGCAGGAAGTTGCGCGCGCCCGGCCGTGTCGCACTGACGAACAGGTTGCTGTCCTGGTTCCAGAAGCTCGACGCGCTGGCGCCGCGCGCGTTGACGAAATAGCTCTTGGGGTTGACCACGTCGCCGTAGACCTTGGGCAGGGCCAGTTCGAACACCGCCACCAGCGACACCAGCAGCGCCATGCGTACGAACATGCGCGGCAGCGAGCCGGTATACGCCGCGCCGAGCATCAGGAAGGCGAACGGGATCAGCGCATCGCGGAAGAACTTCGGATCCAGCGTCCACGCCATGAACAGGCGCACCAGCATCAGCAGCGCCAGCAGGGCGATGCCGGTGAACACCATCGCCATGCGTTTGCGGTCCAGCGCGCGCATGCCAAGCAGGAAACAGGCCGCATAGACCGCCAGTTCCACCGCGTAGGTCATCGCCGGGCTGACCCGGAACACCTTCGCGTTGATCACCGCCAGCACGAAGTTGTAGCCGACGGCGAACAACAGCACCAGCTCGATCAGCAGGTTGCGACGCTGCTCGCGCAGCGGCATGTCCGGCGCGCTCAGCATGCGCACCTCGCTGCGGCGACGGCGCGTTGCACGCCAACGCGGCCATCGGCTGCCGTCACGCGCGGCAGAAACGCGTCGCGCGCCACGTCATTCGACGCAGGCAGCACGGGAACGACGGCGACGCGGAAGCGACGCCGACGCTGCACACGGTCGGCGGGAAGAAGACGCATCGGGCGCATCAGTAGGCGGTCTTCTGCCCGAGCACCTTGAACGCGGTCAGCACGATGATCCGCGTGTCCAGCCACAACGACCAGCGGCGGATGTAGTCCAGGTCGTACTGGATGCGCTTCTTCATCGTGCGCAGTTCCGGCGTCTCGCCGCGGAAGCCATTGACCTGCGCCCAGCCGGTGATCCCCGGCTTGACGTAATGCCGCTGCATGTAATGGTGGATCAGCTTCTCGTAGTGGGTGTTGTGCTGCGCCGCGTGCGGACGCGGGCCGACCACCGACATGCTGCCACCGAGCACGTTGAACAGCTGCGGCAGCTCGTCCAGGCTGGTGCGGCGCAGGAACGCGCCGAAGCGGGTCACCCGGCTGTCGCCGCGCGTGGCCTGCACCACCACGTCGCTGGGCTCCTGCTGCACGCGCATGGAGCGGAACTTGTACATGTAGAACTCGCGCCCGCCCAGGCCGTGGCGGCGCTGGCGGAAGAACACCGGGCCCGGCGAGCTCAGCTTCACGCCCACCGCGATCGCCAGCATCAGCGGCCACAGCACCGCCAGTGCGGCCAGGGCCACCAGCTTGTCCTGCAGCGCCTTGGCGACCACGAAGTAGGTGTTGCGGTCCACGCCGCCCTGGCGCAGGTTGATCACCGGTACGTTTCCGATCTGGTCGCCGGACTGGTTGAGCATGCCGAAGTCGAACAGATCGGGAATCAGCCGGACCTGGATCGGATAGCGGTCCATGCGCTGCAGCAGCTGCTTGATGTGGTCACGCTCGCCCAGCGGCAACGAGATCCACACCTGCTCGACCTGGTGGTCGTCGAGGTAGTCGATCAGCGCGTCTGCGGTGCCCTCGCCCAGGCACTGCAGCTTCTGCGGATGGTCGGCCACCGACAGGTCGTAGTCGCTGCTGAAGTAGCCCACCACCTGCATGCCCACCCAGGGATTGCGGCTCAGGTAGTTGTGGATCTTCACCACCGGATGGCGCAGGCCCACCACGACCACGCGCTGCACGTCCACGCCTTCCGAGCGCAACCGGTTGAGCACGCCGCGCACCAGCGTGCGCGAGAGCAGCAACGTTCCCAGGCTTGTGACGAACCAGGTGCCGATCCACAGCCGCGAGACCTGCTGGCCGAACTGCACCACGAAGGCATGCATGGCGAACAGGGCGAACACGCCGCCACAGGCCAGGCTCAACACCATCATCTCGCGCAGCAGGCCGCGCCCGCGCCAGCTGCGGTACAGCGGGAACAGCGCGAAGCAGATCACCGCGTACAGCAGCGTGGTGCCGATCGCCACCCGGTAGGCCGGTTCCGGCATCCAGGTGCCGAACAGCAACCGGTGGGTGAGCAACGCGCCGCCGACCATGACGGTCAGGTCGGACACGCGCAACAGGATGTCTGCCGCGGCCGCGTACTTGGACAACATGCGCGGCGAGGAGGTCGTATAGGTGGCGCTACTCAGGTCTGCCAAAAGCATGATCGGGATTCCTATCCAAACCCGGTCGATCGGCATGCGGGGGAACATGCGACGCCGCCGGGCCTCGATTTCGCCTGCCTGTGGACCGCTGCGGCGCCTCCCTCGCCGACCCCAGGTCCACGGCAGCCCGTGATTACTTCAACAGAACAACGTCTTCGTACAACCGCGCTGGAAAATAATGGAGCACCTCATTGCCTAGCTGAACCACGTATCACCTCTCTGAAGACTGTGCGTCGAACCGATGCCGTTGTGTGCGGTGCGGCACGCACCCGCGCCTCGCGCGGTGCGGCGCGCCATGACACCGCGACATCACGCCGAGGCCGCCGCCGCGGCTTCGGCCTCGCGGATGAAGTAGCGCACCAGCGCCACCGCCACCGCCAGGAACAGGCCGAACACGAAGGCCAGCGCCAGGCCGAGCAGCTTCTTCGGCGAACTCGGCTTGCCCGGCACATCGGCGCGGTCGACGATCGAAATGTTGTTGGTGCCCACGTTGCCGACCACGCCGATCTCCTTGTAGCGCTGCAGCAGCGCGTCGTAGAGCTGGCGGTTGGTGTCGGCCTCGCGGCGCAGCATGGTGTAGCGGATGCTGCGGGTCTGCAGGTCCAGTTCGTCGTTCTTCAGGGCGGCGATGCGGTCGGCCAGCAAGGTTTCCTGCTGACGCGCCGATTCATAGTCGTTCTTCAACGCGCTGCGGATGTTGGCGACCTCGTCGGCGATCTGCCGCTTGGTCTCGGCGATCTGGTTCTGCAGGCGCTGCATCTCCGGGTAGCCGGGCTGGAACGTCGCCAGCTTCTGCTGGTAGTCGGCGGTCATCTTGGCCTGCTCGGCGCGCAGATTCTGGATCAACGGGTTGCTGACCACCTGCGGCAGGCCCATGCCGTCGCCGATGCCGGCCTGGCGCCAGGCCG
>NZ_NQYT01000075.1:0-33011 GCF_009192935.1 Xanthomonas sp. LMG 12461 | reverse complement strand
CGCACCCCGCGCGGCGAGGCGGTGGCCTGGGTGGTGGGCGCCGACGACGTGGTGCGCCAGCGCGAGTTCACCACGCTGCGTGCGGTCGGCGACCGCTGGCTGGTCGGCGATGGCCTCAAGCCCGGCGAGCGGGTGGTGGTGGCGGGCCGGCAGGGCCTCAGCGACGGTGCCAAGGTGACGGTGAAGACCGCCGCCGCCGCGGCCGCGCCTGCCGCCGGCCAGGGCTGAGCCGGCATGCTGCCGCGTTTCTTCATCCACCGCCCGATCTTCGCCTGGGTCCTGGCCATCTGCATCATGGCCGCCGGCGCCATCGCCGTGTTCACCCTGCCGATCGAGCAGTACCCGGACATCGCGCCGCCCTCGGTCAATGTCACCGCCACCTACAACGGCGCCTCGGCGCAGACCGTGGAGGACAGCGTCACCCAGGTGATCGAACAGCAGATCAAGGGCATCGACCACCTGCTGTACTTCTCCTCGACCAGTTCCTCGTCCGGGCAGGCGCGGATCAGCATCACCTTCGACCAGGCGGCCAATCCCGACATCGCCCAGGTGCAGGTGCAGAACGCGGTCAACCAAGCGCTCAACCGGCTGCCGCAGGAAGTGCAGCAGCAGGGCGTGACCGTGGCCAAGTCGCAGGGCGACAGCCTGATGGCGGTGGCGATCTACGACCGCACCGACCGCATGGACAACGTCGACATCTCCGACTACCTGGTCAGCACCCTGCAGGACCCGATCAGCCGCATCAACGGCGTCGGCGAGATCAACGTGTTCGGCGCGCAGTACGCGATGCGGGTGTGGCTGGACCCGCACAAGCTCAATGCCTACCAACTGATGCCCGGCGACGTGCGCAGCGCGATCCTGGCGCAGAATACCCAGGTCACCGCCGGCGAACTCGGCGCGCTGCCCACCGGCGCCGAGCAGGAACTCAACGCCACGGTCACCGCGCAGTCGCGGCTGCAGACGCCCGAGCAGTTCCGGCAGATCATCCTGGCCACGCGCGCGGACGGTTCCAGCGTGCGCCTGGGCGATGTGGCGCGGGTGGAGATCGGCGCGGAGAACTATCAGAACAACGCCACGCTCAACGGCCACCCGGCGTCCGGCTTCTCGGTGACGCTGTCCGCCGGCGCCAATGCGATCGCCACCTCCGATGCGATCCACGCCACCATCGAACGGCTCAAGCCGACCTTCCCGCCGGGCCTGGACGTGGCCTATCCGCGCGACAGCACGCCGTTCGTGCGCATTTCGATCGAGAACGTGGTGCACACCCTGGCCGAGGCCATCGTGCTGGTGGTGGTGGTGATGTTCCTGTTCCTGCAGAACGCGCGCGCCACGCTGATCCCCGCGATCACCGTGCCGGTGGTGCTGCTGGGCACCTTCGGCATCCTCGCCGCGGCAGGCTTCACCATCAACACGCTGACCCTGTTCGCGATGGTGCTGGCGATCGGCCTGCTGGTCGACGACGCCATCGTGGTGGTGGAGAACGTCGAGCGGATCATGCATGAGGAACACCTGCCGCCGCGCGAGGCTACCGAGCGCTCGATGGGCGAGATCACCGGCGCGCTGATCGGCATCACCGTGGTGCTGGGCGCGGTGTTCCTGCCGATGGCGTTCTTCGGCGGCTCCACCGGCATCATCTACCGGCAGTTCTCCATCACCATCGCCTCGGCGATGGCGCTGTCGGCGCTGGTCGCGCTGACCCTGACCCCGGCGCTGTGCGCGACCCTGCTCAAGCCGGTGGAGCAGGAGCGCAAGCTCGGCCGTTTCTTCCAGTGGTTCAACCGCAGCGTCGAGCGCGGCCAGCAGGCCTACCAGCGCCGCCTCGGCACGGTGCTGCAGCGGCCGCGGCGCTGGATGGCGCTGTATGCGCTGGTAGCGCTGGCGATGGTGGTGCTGTACATGCGCATGCCGACCGGCTTCCTGCCGGTGGAGGACCAGGGCCAGGTGCAGATCCAGTTCACCACCCCGGAAGGCACGCCGCTGGCCAAGACCCAGGCGCTGGGCAAGCGCATCAGCGATTACTTCATGACCCACGAGAAGGCCAATCTCACCGCGATCTTCATGGTGGTCGGCCGCAACAACGCCGGCACCGGGCAGAACGCTGGCCAGGCCTTCGTGGCGCTCACGCCGTGGGGCGAGCGCAACCGCGACAACACCGCGCAGGCCATCATCGACCGCGCCAACGCGCATTTCCGCGGTGTCGGCGACGCCAAGATCAGCGTGCTGTCGCCGCCGGCGGTGCGCGGCCTGGGCCAGTCCAGCGGCTTCGAACTGTGGATCCGCGACAGCGACGGCGCCGGCCGCGCGGCGCTGCTGAAGGCGCAGCAGCAGGTGCTCAAGGAGGCCGGCGACGATCCGCAGCTGACCGCGGTGCGGCTCAACGGCCTGGGCGACAAGGCGCAACTGCAGGTGGACATCGACCACGCCCAGGCCAGCGCGCTGGGCCTGGCGCAGAGCGACATCAACGCGACCCTGGCCACCGCCTGGGGCGGCAGCTACGTCAACGACTTCATCGACCGCGGCCGGGTCAAGCGCGTGTACGTGCAGGGCGATGCGCCGTACCGCGCGCTGCCGGAGGACATCGCGCAGTGGTACGTGCGCGGCAGCGGCGGGCAGATGGCGCCGTTCGCCAGTTTCGCCAGCACCCACTGGACCCGCGGCCCGCAGTTGCAGCAGCGCTTCAACGGCCTGCCGGCATCGCAGATCCAGGGCGGCGCGGCGGCCGGCAGCAGTTCCGGCGAGGCGATGCAGCGGATGCAGGCGCTGGTGGCCAAGCAGGAGGGCTTCGATCTGCAATGGAGTGGGCTGTCCTACCAGGAGCAGTTGTCCAGCAACCAGACGCTGTGGCTGTACACCGCCTCGATCCTGTTCATTTTCCTGTGCCTGGCGGCGCTGTACGAAAGCTGGTCGATCCCGGTGGCGGTGCTGCTGGTGATTCCGCTGGGTGTGGTCGGCACCGTGCTGGCGACCACCCTGGCCGGCTTCGTCAACGACATCTACTTCCAGGTCGGCCTGCTGACCACGATCGGCCTGTCGGCGAAGAACGCGATCCTGATCGTCGAATTCGCCGAGGCGCGGCAGCGTGCCGGGCGACCGTTGCTGGAGGCGACGCTGGAAGGCGCGCGGCTGCGCCTGCGACCGATCGTGATGACCTCGCTGGCGTTCGTCGCCGGTGTGCTGCCGCTGGCGCTGTCCACCGGCGCCGGCGCTTCCAGCCGCCGCGAGATCGGCGTGTGCGTGATCGGCGGCATGGTCACCGGCACCGTGCTGGCAGTGTTGCTGGTGCCGTTGTTCTTCGTGCTGGTGCGCGGCCTGTTTCGCGGGTCCGCGCGGCAGGACGCGAGCGCAGCGGCGGCGTAAGTCGTAGACCGACGAGGCGGCTCCGCGACGCGGTGCCGCCTTGCGACTAGACTTTGCGTTCCCCCACGCCATACGGCTGTGCGATGAACGATTCCTCCTGCTGCGGCGCGCCCAGCGACGCACCGGCCCACTGGTCCGGCCGCATTCGCGATATCGCTGATTTCCCGAAGCCGGGCATCGTGTTCAAGGACATCACCCCGCTGCTGGCCGACGGCCCGGATTTCGCCTCGGCGCTGGACGAGATGGCACGTCCGTGGCGCACCACGCCGCTGCAGGCGGTGCTGGGCATCGAGTCGCGCGGCTTCATCCTGGGCGCGGCGCTGGCGCACGAACTGCGCACGGGCTTCGTGCCGGTGCGCAAGCCGGGCAAGCTGCCGGGCAGGACGGTGACCCAGGAGTACGCGCTGGAGTACGGCAGCGACCGCATCGAAATGCACGCCGATGCGCTGCCGGCCGGTTCGCGCGTGCTGCTGGTCGATGACGTGCTCGCCACCGGCGGCACCTTGCGCGCGGCCCTGGCGTTGGCGCAGCAACTGGAACTGGAAGTGGTCGGCGCCGCGGTACTGGTGGAACTGCAGGCGCTGCGTGGACGCGATCGCTGGAGCGAGACCATGCCGCTGCTGGCGACGCTGATCTATTGAGGAAGGCGCTTCGCTCGACCGCTGTGGGCAGGCGCGATCGATCACACTGTGGCTGGATAGCGCCGCTCTGCGAACTTCGCGCAGGGCGGCGAGTTGCTTGTCGCTGACCGGCACGTGGTTGCCGTCGATGATGCGCAGTTGCCAGACCGCCTGGCTGGGAGAGGCGTTCAAGCCTGCGGCTATTGGTGTCAAGCACTACGCACTATCGCGAACACGTTCCCGCAATGGGGTCAGGTCGGTGTGACCTTGGTATAAAACGTCCTGATGAAGTTGGCAAACGATTGGTCATCCTGCGCACAGCCGGCTGCGCACAGCCGGGTGTGGTGAAGCCCGCAATCCCCGGATGAACAGCGTCATCGGCTCAACCAAACTCGAAACAGCGCTGACGCGGATATTGACTTCGGTGGTTCCGCGCTAATGCGTCGCCGATCCAAGCCGCTGGCAATGCCTGGTCCAGCACCGAAGATGCCGTCATCGCGGCTGGGGCATATTGTTCATATGTCTCTGAGGATCGCCTGACAAATGGGTGCTGCGGCCATTGCTTGACTTGGGGCAAGCTTGGGGCCTATTCTTCAAAAGACATTGGAAGGCATTGGTTGGCGCTGCGGAAACACTGCTCACTTGTACGCACCTTTCCTGAGGAACTTCCGAACAAGTCACTACTCCAAATTTCAACCCAACGATAACGGCAGCTTCCTAGTTTTCACACCTCGAAGTTTGGACTTGTTTAGATCCTTCTGAAGATCTTTGATCGTTTTGTCCATTGCGTTCTGATTTGTGTGATTAAATCAACTTGTATTGCCTCATGGGGCAAGTTGATTGCGTGTCATGAAATTCCGGTTTTTGGTCTTGATAAATAATTTATTTAAACCATAAAAAGGTGAAACATGGCGGTTAAATCCATTTTCCTGGCTATATCTCTGATGGCTTCATTTGGGGCTTATGCGGAAGACGCTGCGGCGCCCTTGAGTCAGGCAGCGTATGTTGATGAAGTGCTGCTACTGCAACAAGAGGTGGAGTTGGCTACCGCGCCGGTAAACTCAAAGGAAAAATTCTCTCTATACTTGTCTGCAACGCCTTCTTCTGTCTTTTTTAAGTTGCCAGTAAGTGTGCAAGATTCGTTCAGAAAAAGTCTGGTTTTTACGGAGAAAGGTCTCGCATCTTACTCTTATGCTTCTTTGTCTGATTATCTTAGTGTTCAACAAATCTATGAACTTTTGAGCATTTTTGGTGCTCAAAAAACTATCTCTGCTATTCCTGGGGTCGTCGCAAAAAATTCCATTGAGAAAAAAATCATTGATTCAAATGCTCCGGTCGCGACTCCGATGGGTCTAGGTGAAGGTAGAGTATGCGTTATTAACGGATCCACAAAGCAGCGTGAATGTCAGCCTCGATATAAGAGCGTCTGTTCACGGGCTTGTGACCCTTAAGGCGCAGGTGTGAAGGCTTTTATTTTAGGTGGTGTTTGTGGCTGGGCGTTTTTTGTGCCCAGCCTCTTTGTATGTGCTGATGCTTTTGCTGAAAGTGCTTCGGTGGCTGATGTCATAAGCGAAGTTTGGCAGTCGGGTTCAAAATTTGATGCGGCTCCCCAGGCAAGGTTCAAGTACATCTCTGAACGGTATCGCGAGCTCATTGGACCCCAGTTAAAAGGCGTTGATTCGCTGTCTGTAAAGGACGTAAGAGCCTTGTTCGATGCATCCGCTGAGTTAGCTTTCTATGCAAACCTCAGCGAGGGACTCCATGGGGCAGGATATGTCAGGGACATGGAGGTTTCTTACGCTGTTCTAAAGAAGCGTCATGAGTTGGAGGAAGGCGACATTGATGCAATGCGTACGACGTTTGAATCATACCGCGAGTTTCACAAGGCGGAAGATCTTACGCCGGGTACTACTGCTAACAGCGTCCTGGATAAGTTGAACGAGAGTTCTGTAATTCTTCAACAAGGATTGAGTGGCAGGGATTTCCGCAAGGTAATAGCATTTGACGAAAATATAAGAAAATTCATTTATGAATCTCAGCCTATCGAGCATGAGCTGCAGATTGTCGTGGTTGCTGGTTGCCACTTCGCGAGTGATGCAGCGTCTTCTATCGATGCCGACGAGGAGATTAGGAAGGCTTTCGAAAAAGCAAATGCCATCTGGCTTGCATCTGGGGATACGCCTTTGAAGTCTAATGATTTTCTTAAGTGGCAAGAAGATCATCCAAGGCAGTCATTGAAGGTGGCGTTCGACAACTCGGAGTGGCCAGAAATAAATTTCTATGCAATTCCACGGTTCTATTTTTTTAAAAAAAGTGCGTTGTTTGCTGTATTGACAGGCTGGCGCTCGAGCGGAGAGGAATTGAAAGAGATTCGAAATGTGATACGGAGCCAAGATTTTTCTGGAAAGGATTAGCGATTGGTGGGCGGGTTGTTGGATTAAATCGGGCCGCGATTGAGGCGAAAAATTACCTGCAGATCACGCTGTTTCAGCGGCAAGAGCGGCGCATCACAAAGGCGACGTTTGGGCCATGGCCTAATCCGCGCTGCAGTCGGCAGTAGCTACGGCCAAGGTGGCCAAGTCTAAGCGCCGGTTGAATCACCACTACGTCCGGGCCAGATAACGATGGACGTACTTGATGAAATTGAACGCGTGGTCTTCCTGATCGCCGGCAAGCGCGACGTCGCGGCTACAAGCCTCTTGCAAGCCTCTTGCAAGCCTCTTGCAAGCCTCTTGCATGATAACTCATTCATATTTCGGCACTTACAGCTTGGCGACCCGGAACCGGCGGCCCTTGATCTTGCCGGCCTGCAGCTGCGCCAGCGCCTTGCCGGCATGGGCGCGGGCGATGGCGACGTAGGAGCGTGTGGCGTAGATCGCGATCTTGCCGATCGCCGCGCCGGACAGCCCGGCATCGCCGGTCAGTGCGCCGAGGATGTCGCCGGGACGCAGCTTGTCGGTCTTGCCGCCGTCGATGCGCAGGGTGACCATCGCCGCCTGCGGCAGCTGCGCCGGCCGTGCGGTAGCCAGCGGCGCGCGCGACCAGCGCAGCGGCTGGCCCTGCTCGGTTTCCAGCGCCTGCGCGCGCGCGGTCTCGCGCGGCGCCACCAGGCTCAGCGCCAGGCCGTGCTTGCCGGCGCGCGCGGTGCGGCCGATGCGGTGGCGGTAGGTCTCGGTGTCGGTCGGCAGTTCGTAGTTGATCACCGCCGCCAGGTCTTCCACGTCCAGCCCGCGCGCGGCCACGTCGCTGGCGACCAGCACGTTGCAGCTGCGGTTGACGAAGCGCACCAGCACCTCGTCGCGGTCGCGCTGTTCCATGTCGCCATGCAGCGCCAGCGCGGAGAACCCGAACTGCTGCAGCGATCCGGCGACCTCGTCGACCTCCTTGCGGGTATTGCAGAACACCACGCTGGACTCGGGGGTGAAGCGCAGCAGCAGGCCGGCCACCGCCTTCTGCCGGTAGGTGGGGTCGACCTCGAAGAAATGCTGGTCGATCTCCGGCGCGCTGTCGGCGCCCTCGACGGTGATTTCCGCCGGTTCCTTCAGCAGGTCCCGCGCCAAGGCGCGGATTTCCTCGGGGAAGGTGGCCGAGAACAGCAGGCTCTGCCGGTGCTTGTCGCAGCGGCTGGCGATCTCGCGGATCGGCTCCTCGAAGCCCATGTCGAGCATGCGGTCGGCCTCGTCCAGCACCAGCGTGCGCACCCCGCCCAGGTGCAGCGCGCGCTTGCGCGCCAGCTCCTGGATCCGGCCGGGCGTGCCGACCACCACCTGCGGGTCGTGCGCCTCCAGCGAGGCCAGTTGCGGCGCCAGCGGCATGCCGCCGGTCAGCACCACCAGCTTCATGTTGGGAATGCCGGTGGCCAGCTTGCGCAACTGCTTGCCGACCTGGTCGGCCAGTTCGCGGGTCGGGCACAGCACCAGCGCCTGCGCGCGGCTCAGCGCCGGATCCAGCTTGTGCAGCAGGCCCAGGCCGAACGCTGCGGTCTTGCCGCTGCCGGTGGGCGCCTGCACGATGACGTCCTGGCCGGCCAGGATCGGCGGCAGGCTCTGCGCCTGCACCGGGGTCATGCGGGTGTAGCCGAGTGCGTCGATGCCGGGCGCGAGCGCCGGGGAAAGGGAGAGGGTGGCGAAATCGTTCATGCGGCATTTTAGCTGGTGGGGCCGGGACCCGGGACCCGGGACCCGGAACGTCAACAGCAAAAGGGCATTTCGACTCGCACGACGCGCCGCTTTTTGCTTTCCGGGTCCCGGGTCCCGGGTCCCGTACAATACGGCATGCCTCTTATCACTCTGCAGAACCTCGACTACAGCGTCGGCGGCCCCTTGCTGCTGGAAAAGACCGACCTGTCGATCGAGCCGGGCGAACGCATCGCCCTGATCGGCCGCAACGGCGCCGGCAAATCCACCCTTATGAAACTCATTGCCGGCGAGCTCAAGCCCGACGATGGCGAGGTCCGCGTGCAGCAGGGCGTGCGCATCGCCCGGCTGGAGCAGGAGGTGCCGCACGGCGCCGCCGGCAGCGTGTTCGACGTGGTCGCCGACGGCCTGGGCGAACTCGGCCATTGGCTGGCCGAGTTCCATCGGCTCAGCCATGCCGCCGAGTTCGACGGCGATGCGCTGGGCGCCGTGCAGTCCAAGATCGATGGCGCCAATGGCTGGGCGCTGGACCAGCGGGTCAACGAGACCCTGACTCGCCTGGAACTGGACGGCGACGCCGAATTCGCGCGGCTGTCCGGCGGCATGAAGCGCCGCGTGCTGCTGGCGCGCGCGCTGGTCTCGGCGCCGGACCTGTTGTTGCTGGACGAGCCAACCAACCACCTCGACATCGAGGCCATCGACTGGCTGGAAGGCTTCCTCAAGGGCTGGAACGGCAGCGTGGTGTTCGTGACCCACGATCGGCGTTTCCTGCGTGCCCTGGCCACGCGCATCGTCGAGATCGACCGCGGCCAGGTCAGCAGCTGGCCGGGCGACTGGGCCAATTACGAGCGCCGCCGCGAGGAGCGGCTCAATGCGCAGGCGCAGGAGAACGCGCGCTTCGACAAGCTGTTGGCGCAGGAAGAAGTGTGGATCCGCCAGGGCATCAAGGCCCGGCGCACCCGCGACGAGGGTCGGGTGCGGCGGCTGGAAGCGATGCGCCGCGAGCGCACCCAGCGCCGCGAACTCGGCGGCAACGTGCGCATGGAGGCCGCGCAGGGCGAGTCCTCCGGCAAGAAGGTGATCGAGGCCAAGGACCTGAGCTTCGCCTTCGGCGCGCGCAGCATGGTGCGCGACTTCTCCACCACCATCCTGCGCGGCGACCGTATCGGCCTGATCGGCCCCAACGGCAGCGGCAAGACCACGCTGCTGAAGCTGCTGCTGGGCGAACTGGCCCCGGACCAGGGCGAAGTGCGCGCCGGCACCAATCTGCAGGTGGCGTATTTCGACCAGTACCGCGCCACCCTGCGCGAGGACTGGAGCGCGATCGAGAACGTGGCCGAGGGCCGCGACTTCATCGAGGTCAACGGCAAGCGCAAGCACGTGCACGCCTACCTGCAGGACTTCCTGTTCACCCCGGAGCGTGCGCGCGCGCCGATCACCCGCCTGTCCGGCGGCGAGCGCAACCGCCTGCTGCTGGCGCGGCTGTTCGCGCAGCCGTCCAACCTGCTGGTGATGGACGAACCGACCAACGACCTGGACGTGGAAACCCTGGAGCTGCTGGAAGAACTGCTCGGCGACTACAGCGGCACGCTGTTGCTGGTCAGCCACGACCGCGACTTCATCGACAACGTGGTCACCTCGACCATGGTCATGGAAGGCGACGGCCGCATCGGCGAATACGTCGGCGGCTACAGCGACTGGGTACGCCAGCGCCCGGCGACGCCGGCCAGCGCGATGGCGGTGGCCAAGGCCTCGGCCACCGCGGCGGCGACCACGCCGGTGGCGGCCGCTGCAGCGGCGCCGGCACCCGCGCCGGCCAAGCGCAAGCTCAGCTACAAGGACGCGCGCGAACTGGAGCAGTTGCCGGCGCGGATCGAAGCGCTGGAACAGCAGGTCGCGGCGCTGACCGAGGCGATGGCCGACCCGGCGTTCTATCAGCGCGACGCGGCGGCGGTGACCGCGCACACCCAGGCCTTGAGCCAGGCGCAGGCGGACTTGGATGCGGCGTATGCGCGGTGGAGCGAGCTGGACGGTTGAAGAGCCGGGGCTCGGGACAAACACCCTGGGCCTGCGGCGGCAACGAACACGGCGGCCGCTTTACCGAGATCAAAGACCGGATGCATGTGCGTTGGGGGATCGCGTCGGGGCTGAAGCCCCTCCCACAGGGGGGCATGTGCGGTGGCCTGTTGTGCGAGCGGTTCTCGGCGCAGCGCGGTCAGGTCAATCCGACTCGGCGGGTGCTTCCGCTTGCTCGCTGCCGCCCACGAACGCGACGAAGCTGACGCCGTCCTGCGCCCACTCGCGGGCGACGTCGTCGAGGATCTCCAGCAGCACGTCGAAGGCCGGCTGCGCCACCGTCTGCAACTGCCCGGCATCCTCCAGCAGCAAGGCGTAGCCGCGCGGCGAGGGCAGCCAGGACAGGTCGCGCAGGCCGTCGGTCAGCGCGTCCCAGTTGCGGCCGAAGCCGGGCGGGAAGTCGAGTTGCGCGGCCAGCCGCATCAGCAGCATGGCCTTGCCGGTGCAGCCGTGCAGGTCGATCCGGCACAGCCGCAGGCCGGCGTCGCGGGCCAGGGCGGCGACGCTGTCCAGGTCGCGGTTGGCGACGCGGTAGACGCCGGAAGCGGCCGGCTCGGCCAGATTCAGCGCGAACGGGAAGCCGCTCATCGCGCCGGCCCTGCGCCGCCGACCTGGAAGCTGCGGAAACTGTGGTAGTGGTCGTCGCTGTAATACCAGACCTGCGGCGGCGTGCCGCCGGTGACGATGCGGCGCGTGCCGCGATGCGACAGGCCTGGCGTCTCGACGGTGTACTCGCGGTAGTAGCCGCGCGGTTGCGCCGGCAGCCGGTTCTCGCGGTTGCCGAACACACTGCCGTCCTGGCGATGCGGGAACGGGCCGCCGCGCTGGATCAATGCCACCGTGGCGCGGGCTTCGGGCGGCAGGAATGCGGGCAGCTCCGGCGTCGCGGCATCCGATGCCGCGGCTGCCTTGCCAGGCGCGGTGTACGGCGCCTGCGCGGCTGCGTCGAGCGAGGGGGCGAACTGCTGGTGCGGCGGATGCTGCAGCCCGCGGATGCCCCACAGCCCGCCCACCAGCAACACGATGGCGGCGATCAACAGCACGGGCTTGCGCATGGACTCTCCTGCAGGAACGGCGGCGGCGCGTAGGGTGGCGCCATCGCACACAGTATGGGCCGGCCTGCCTGTTCGCGCTCTAAACGCCGCCGGTCACGGTGGTGACTCGTGCGATTCACATCCGACTAACCGGGGCGTGGGGCATGGTAGGCGCCGATTCGCAAGGCCGGCCGGCACCGCCGCCGCGGGATGGGACGATGTTTCCCCAGCCGCGCCCTTGGTAAGGTCGCCGACCGTCCCTACCATTGCTCACGCAACGCTCGTCCTTTCGACGGCGAAAGTCCAGGAGAACCGCATGGCCTACACCCTCCCCAAGTTGCCCTACGCCTACGACGCGCTGGAACCGCACATCGATGCGCAGACGATGGAGATCCATCACACCAAGCATCACCAGACCTACATCAACAACGTCAACGCCGCGTTGGAAGGCACCGAGTACGCCGACCTTCCGATCGAGGCGCTGGTGTCCAAGCTGAAGTCGCTGCCGGAGAACCTGCAGGGTCCGGTGCGCAACAACGGCGGCGGCCATGCCAACCACTCGCTGTTCTGGACGGTGATGGCGCCGAATGCCGGCGGCACGCCGAGCGGCGACGTCGGCAAGGCGATCGACGCCGAACTGGGCGGCTTCGACAAGTTCAAGGACGCCTTCACCAAGGCCGCGCTGACCCGCTTCGGCAGCGGCTGGGCCTGGCTGAGCGTCACCCCCGACAAGAAGCTGGTGGTCGAGAGCACCGCCAACCAGGACAGCCCGCTGTTCGAGGGCAACACCCCGATCCTGGGCCTGGACGTGTGGGAGCACGCCTACTACCTGAAGTACCAGAACCGCCGTCCGGACTACATCGGCGCGTTCTTCAACGTGGTCGACTGGAAGGAAGTGGAGCGCCGCTACCACGCCGCGATCGGCTGATCGCGCGCCAGCGCTGCACCATGAAGAAGGCCGGGTTCGCCCGGCCTTTTTTTGTGTGGATGCCAGGCACACGCGCTGGAAGTGCGGGTGGGGCGTGGCTGCCAGGTTGCTACGCTTCCCTCGCGCGCGTGACCAGCGTGCTTCGGCAGCGATGGCGGCCTATGCCGCATTGGCCGCCGCTTGCGCCGCTGCGTCGCCAGGGCGCGCTAAACCTTTGGCGTGCAGGCGCAGGAGCGGCTTCAGGGCAGCTCTGCCAACGACGAAAGACAACTGGCAGCAGCGGCTTCAGCCGCGATGGGCGTTACCGGGAATGCCTTGTCGCGGCCGAAGACGCTCCTGCAGATGACGCTGTGCGTGACGAAAGCAGTGAACCAGCGGTGCCCGATCGTCCCGGGCGATGCCGATCCATTCCCATGCGCCGCATCGCAAGGCGGTGATCGCACGGCGCGCGAACGTGCCCAGCCTGCTGTCCGCTATGGCGCCGGTTGCAGCGATGTCGGTATCGGGTCCAGCGGTTGCAGCGCCATCAGCAGGCCGCGCGTACCGGCCACGGGCAGGTCGGGCGCCGGCGCGAGCAGGCGTGCGCCGTGCAGCGGGCGGAAGTGGCCGCGTTCGAAGAACACGTGGTCGGCGGCCGCCGCCGTGCCGGGCGCACGCACGTCGATCCGGTTGCGCGCCGCTTCGCCGCGCACGCTGCCGTCCTCGAAGCGCACCGCCAACGGCGCCAGCTCGGGCGCGCGCGCCGCCGCAAAGAAGCCACCGGCCAGCAGCGAGGGTACGCCCTCGGCGGTGGCATCGATCCAGGCCATCAGGTCCTCGGCCTGTTCGCGGCGGCTGGCGCCGCCGTCGCGCGTCGCGTGCAGGCGGGTGAAGTACAGGTTCACCGGCTGCCCGTGCAGGTCCACCCGTACCAGGCCGGCGACACTGTAGTCCTCCAGCGGATGCAGCAAGGTCTCGGCCTCTTCCAGCACCGGCAGGCGGGTCAGCAGCGCATTGCCGCGGCGTTGCGGCCGGCTGGGCGGATCGGGGCTGATGAAGTGGCAGTGGTAGCCCAGGCGCGCGGCCAGCCATTGCGCCTGGTTCGGCATCTCCGGCGTCTGCAGCACCTCCTGCAGGGCGATGGCGTCGGGATGCAGGCGCTGCAGGGCCACGGCAATGCGCTCGCGACGTGCGATCCAGTCGTCGCCGTCCTGCGTGGCGCGCGGATCCGGGGCGAGCGTGAGCGTGACCACGGTGAGGGCGGCGTCTGCCGTGGCCGAGGCCGTCGGCACCGCGTCCGCCGCCACGTGCGCCTGCGCCAATGCCGCCACGGCCAGCAACAGCCAGCCGGTGCGATGCCATCGGAAGACGCGGGGAGTCATGCGGGCGATGCTACGGCGCAGCGTCTCAGGGTTGCGTATACAGCCGATGGTGCTGCGGCGTCCGCCACACAATCGGTGCCGCGCAGGTGGCAATGACGAACATCGCCCCACCTCCGGCGCGCACAGGCGCGGAGGCGGGGCGGGGACCGGTACACACGGCGCGCGTGCGCCGCGCGCCTCGGTCAATGCTGCAGCACGCCGTCCTTCAGGTGCAGCGGCGCGCGCGCCTCCACCTGCGTCGCCGAACGGCCCAGCAGCACCTCGTAGTCGCCGGCGACGATGTGCCAGTGGCGCTGCTTCGGGTCGTAGTCGGCCAGGGTCTTGGGCTCGGCGACGATGCTGACGTGGCGGCTCTCGCCCGGCTTGAGCAGCACCTTGTCCCAGCCGACCAGGCGGATCGGGGTGTGATGGCCCTGCGGCAGGCGCAGGTACAGCTGCGGCACGTCGGCCCCTTCACGATCGCCGGTGTTGCGCACGTCGAAGCTGGCGACGACACGGTGACCGTCCGCCTGCACCTTGAAGTTGCTGTAGGCGAACGTGGTGTAGGACAGGCCGTAGCCGAACGGATACACCGGCTCCAGACCGCGTGCGGCGAACCAGCGATAGCCGACGTTGGCGCCTTCGATGTTGTAGTCGACGTTGCTGCCGGCCGGTTGCGCCGGCTTGAAGCCCAGGCCGGGAATCGACGGCCGCGGCAGTTGCGACACGTCGCGCAGCCAGGTCACCGGCAGGCGGCCGGACGGGTTCACCTCGCCCAGCAGCAGCCGCGCCAGGCCTTCGCCACCGCGGATGCCCGGGTACCAGGCTTCCAGCACCGCCGGCACCTGCTGCAGCCACGGCAGGGCGACCGGGCCGTTGGTCTCCAGGACCACCACGGTCTTCGGGTTGGCCTTGGCCACGCCGGCGATCAGCGCGTCCTGCTTGTCGGGCAGGGCGATGTCCGGCAGGTCCACCGACTCGGCCGACCACTGCGTGGCGAACACGATGGCCACATCGGCTTCGCGCGCGAGCTTGGCCGCCGCCGCCGGGTCGTCGCCGCTGGCGTAGTCGATCTGCGCGTCGGGCAGGGCCTTGCGCAGCGCCTGCAGCGGCGAGGACGGATGGAACATCACCGGGCCCGGCCAGGTGGTCGGGGCGATCCCCGGCACCGCGTTGCCGCCGTTGACGGTGACGCCGACCATCGACGAGCCGCCGCCGCCGATCACGCCCTTGTCGGCATGGCCGCCGATCACCGCGATGCGGCGCACGGTGCGCGACAGCGGCAGCAGCTTGCCCTCGTTGCGCAACAGCACCGTGCCTTCCTCGACCACGCGCTGCACGGCCAGGCCGCCGGCGGCGTCGTCGATCGGCTGGTGCTGCGGCGGGTTGTCGAAGCTGCCGGTGGCGATGAAGGCGCGCAGGATGCGCTTGACCATGTCGTCCAGGCGCGCCTGCGGCACGGTGCCGGCGGCCACCGCCATGCGCAGCGGCTGGTCGAAATACACCGCCTTGTCGAACACTTCGCCGGCCGACTGCTGGTCCAGGCCGGCCAGCGCCGCCTTGGAACCGCTGTGCACGCCGCCCCAGTCGGACATCACGTAGCCGGGGAACTTCCATTCCTGCTTCAGCACCTGGTTGAGCAGGTAGTCGTGCTCGCAGCCGTACACGCCGTTGATGCGGTTGTAGGAGCACATCACCGAGCCGGGCTGGCCGATCTTCAGCGCCAGCTCGAAGGCCAGCAGGTCCGACTCGTGCATGGCCTGCTCGCCGATGTCGGCGCTGTGGGTGTTGCGCCCGGTCTCCAGGTCGTTCATCGCGAAGTGCTTCATGGTCGAGACCACGTGCTGGCTCTGCACGCCGCGGATCGATTCGCCGACCATCGTGCCGGCCAGCAGCGGATCCTCGCCGGCGTACTCGAAGTTGCGGCCGTTGCGTGGGTCGCGCTGCAGGTTGACGCTGCCGGCCAGCAGCACGTTGAAACCCTGCTGCCAGGCCTCGCGGCCCATGGTGGCGCCGCCGGCGAAAGCCAGTGCGCGGTTCCAGGTGGCGGCGGTGGCCGGGCCGGAGGGCAGCGCGGTGGCGTGGTCGCCGGGGCGGATGTTGCCGGGGTTGGTCACGCCGAGGCCGGCATCGGCCAGTTGCTGCGACGGGATGCCCAGGCGTTCGATCGCCGGCACGTAGCCGGCCGAGCCGAGCGCACCGGCCGGCTTCGGGCCGCCGTCCTTGCCCAGGCCGAAGTAGCTGTGCAGCATCTGGAACTTCTCGTCCGGGGTCATCGCCTGCACCAGCAGCGCGGCGCGCCGGTCCGGCGACAGGTTGCGGTCGTTCCACGGGCGCTGCGCAGCGGCGGCGTTCGGCGTGGACGCCGTGCCCGCGGCCGCCGCCGGCGGCGCGGCGACGGCAGGCGAGGCCAGCGCGAGGGTCAGGCAAAGGGATCCTGTAAACGTTTTCATATCGGGGCGAACAGCCTCTTCAGCAGATGACGGGAAGGCGCATCGGGGGGAGTCGGGGGAGGGTGGAACCGCGCGTCAGGACGGTGCTTCGTCGCTGCGCATGACCGGGTACAGGCGGTAGCGCTCGTCCCAGGAACTGTGGCGGCGGTAGAAGAACTCCAGCCGCGCCTGCGGATCCTTGGCGAAGGCAGCGTCGTGTTCGAGCTTGTCCTCGAACTCGGCCTTGAGCGCCGGGTCGCTGGCCAGCATCTGCCGCGCCACGTCCTCGGCGACGTAGTCTTCCATGTACTCGGCGCGCTCGAACGCGCTGTTGAACTCGCCCCATTGCAGCAGCGAGTCCGGCGCCTGCGGTTCCAGCAGCGCCATCAACAGCCGCGCCTTGGGCTGGGCGATCGGCACGAACAGCGCGCCGGCGCCGACGGCGCGGGTCTCCGGCTTCCAGGCGCCGGCGACGCTGAGCCGCTGGTGGCCTTCGGACGAGCGGGCGGCGAAGCTGGCGGTGTCGGCGCGGAAGGTCTGCACCGGCAGGGTGGCGTCGTGCTCCAGCGTGCGGAAGGCGATGCCGTGCTGGCCCAGCTTGGTGCCGACCAGGGCGGCCTGCGCCGCCGGCACCAGGTAGCCGGCGCGCGGCGCGGCGACTTCCACGCTGGGCACGACCTGGTCGTGCAGCGGCACGCGCCAGATCTGTGGGGTGCGCTCGTCGTAGCGGGTCATCAGCGCGCCGGACACCGGCGAAGGCGTGCGCGTGTAGGCATAGCCGCGGAAGTCCACCAGGTGCGAGGCGTCGGTGGTGCGGTAGTCCAGCGCCACGGTCTTGCCACCCAGGGCTTGCGCGCGGGTGTCGGCCGCCAGCGCGTCGGCGCGCCACTGCGCACCGTGCCGCGCCACCTGCTGCAGCACCGAGACGATGGTGTTGCGGGTGATGCGCACGCGCTCGGGGTAGCGCTTCCAGGAATGCGTTTCCACCAGCATGCCGAAGCGGTTGCGCAACTGGAAATAGCCGTGCGAGAAGCGCGGCGTCGGCACCCCGTCCTCGAAGCCGGAGGCGGGGTCGTCGTTGACCACGAAGGAGGGGTAGTAGGGCAGCGGCAGCGAGCCCTGCCGCTTCAGATCAGCGAGCACGGCATCGCGCAGGCGCAGGCCGTCGCCGCGCAGTGCGGCGTCGCCGGCGTGCAGCGGTTCCACCTGGATCGACACGTCGTGCTCGAACTGCGCGCCGTCGGTGACGTGCAGGTCCACATACACGAGCGGGTCCCACTGCTCGACCAGGCGCAGCATCGCCTGCATCTCCGGCGCGTCGGCCTTGACGTAGTCGCGGTTGAGGTTGAGGTTCTGCGCGGTGGTGCGCCAGCCCATCTGTTCCGGACCACGCTGGTTGGGCCGGTTCCAGGCGCCGAAGCGCTCGTGCCCGTCGACGTTGAACACCGGTACGAACAGCCACACCTGCTTGTCCAGCGCGCCGCGCGCGGCCTGGCCGTCGAGCAGTTGGCGCAACGCCAGGAAGCCGGCGTCCTTGCCGTCGATCTCGCCGGCGTGGATGCCGCCCTGGATCAGCACCACCGGTAGCTTGCGCGCCTGTGCGGCCGCCGGATCCAGTGCACCCGAGGTCGACACGGCCAGCGCCTTCATCGGCCGGCCTTCCGGGGTGGTGCCGAAGTCGAAACAGCGCACCGCCTGTGGATAGCGCTGCGCGAAGGCATCGCACAGCGCGATGGTTTCGGCGTAGCGGCCGGTGCGCGCGAATCCGCTGCGCTCGGCTTCGGTGGACAGGCCCGCCTCGCTGGCCAGCGACGGCATGCTGCAGAGCAGCATCGGCAGCAACAGGGTGGCCAGCCAGGGTCGGATCATCTCGGCACCGTCTCGGGACAGGCGCCCATGATGCGGGCAGCGCGCCGATTGCGAAAGCACCCAGGGCGTGTCCTAGCGGTTCGATTCGCCGGAACGATCGGGTAACCTTCTGAAAATTTTGCCTGGACGAGGGCCCGTGAGCAGCCAAGCCACCACGAGACACGCCGCATGAGCGCGGCGCAGGAGCGCACCGCCGCGCGCATGCCGCGGCAGATTCCGTACATCATCGGCAACGAGGCCTGCGAGCGCTTCAGCTTCTACGGGATGCGCAACATCCTGGTGCAGTTCCTGATCACCTCGCTGCTGCTGCAGGAAATGACGGCGCCCGGCCGCGAGGCCGAAGCCAAGCACATCATGCACAGCTTCATGATCGGCGTGTACTTCTTCCCGCTGCTCGGCGGCTGGCTGGCCGACCGCTTCTTCGGCAAGTACAGCACCATTCTCTGGTTCAGCCTGATCTACTGCGTGGGCCACCTGTGCCTGGCGCTGTTCGAGGGCCATCGCAACGGCTTCTTCCTCGGCCTGGGCCTGATCGCGCTGGGCGCGGGCGGGATCAAGCCGCTGGTGGCCTCGTTCATGGGCGACCAGTTCGACCAGGGCAACAAGCACCTGGCGAAGGTGGTGTTCGACGCCTTCTACTGGATCATCAACTTCGGCTCGCTGTTCGCCTCGCTGCTGATCCCGCTGGCGCTGAAGAACCTGGGGCCGGCGTGGGCGTTCGGCATCCCCGGCATCCTCATGCTGGTGGCGACCCTGGTGTTCTGGGCCGGGCGTCACCGCTACGTGCGCGTGCCGCTGCCGCCGAAGGATCCGCACGGTTTCGCCCAGGTGGTGCGCACCGCGCTGCTGCGGCAGGCGCCGGGGCAGGGGCGTCCCGGGCTGGCCCTGGCCGGCGTGGCGGTGCTGCTGGCGCTGGCGACGTTCGCCCTCGTGCCGACCCTGGGCCTGGTGATCTGCCTGTGCCTGGCGCTGGTGTTGCTGCTGGCCGGCATCGGCGGTGGCACCTGGTGGCAACTGGAGCGCGCCCGCGCGCTGCATCCGGACGCGGCGGTGGACGGCGTGCGTGCGGTGCTGCGGGTGCTGGTGGTGTTCGCGCTGGTCACCCCGTTCTTCTCGCTGTTCGACCAGAAGGCCTCGACCTGGGTGCTGCAGGGCCAGCAGATGCAGATGCCGGCGTGGTTCAGCGCCTCGCAGATGCAGGCGCTGAACCCGGCGCTGGTGATGCTGCTGATCCCGTTCAACAACCTGGTGCTGTATCCGCTGCTGCGCCGGCGCGGCTACGAGCCGACCGCGCTGCGGCGGATGACCGCCGGCATCGCCTTCAGCGGCCTGGCCTGGATCGTGGTCGGCACGCTGCAGGTGATGATGGACGGCGGCGACGCCCTGTCCATCGCCTGGCAGATCCTGCCGTATGCGCTGCTGACCTTCGGCGAAGTGCTGGTCTCGGCGACGGGCCTGGAATTCGCCTACAGCCAGGCGCCGCAGTCGATGAAGGGCGTGGTGATGAGTTTCTGGAACCTCACCACCACCGTCGGCAACCTGTGGGTGCTGCTGTCCAACGCGGCGGTGCGCAACGACCGCGTCACCGTGCACATCGGCAGCACCGGGCTCAGCGAGACCGCGTTCCTGATGTTCTTCTTCGCCGCCTTCGCGTTCGTCGCCGCACTGCTGTTCGGGCTGTACGCGCGCCGCTACCGCATGGTCGACCACTACCGCCCCGCCTGAGACCCCGCATGCCCTCCGTCACCCCCGTCAACCTGATCCTGATCGTCCTCACCGTGCTGGTGTCGTGGGCGGCGTTCAACAACCGCCGGCTGCTCGACCGGCTGATCCTGTGGCCGCCGGCGATCGACCGCCACAAGCAGTACGACCGGCTGGTGACCTACGGCTTCATCCATGCCGATTTCCCGCACCTGTTGTTCAACATGGTCACGCTGTACTTCTTCGGCGGCCCGATCGAGGTGCTGATGGAGCGGATGACCGGCAACATGCTGGTGTATCCGCTGTTCTACCTGTCGGCGTTGGTGGTCTCGATCCTGCCCAGCTACCTGAAGAACCAGAAGAACCCCAACTACATGAGCCTGGGCGCATCCGGCGCGGTGTCGGCGGTGCTGTTCGCCTTCATCCTGATGGCGCCGTGGACCGGGATCTTCTTCTTCTTCATCCCGATTCCGATCCCGGCGATCCTGTATGCCGTGTTCTATGTCGGCTACAGCATCTGGATGGACCGCCGCGGCGGCGACAACGTCAACCACGGCGCGCACCTGGCCGGCGCGGCGTTCGGCGTCATGTTCCTGCTGATCATGGAGCCGTCGGTGCTGCAGCACTTCCTGGGCGAGCTGGCGAACCCGCGCTTCGGGCGCGGCTGATCCGCGACGCGCTGGCGTCCGCACGGGCGTGCGGCGCCGCGCGATCGGCGCATCTCTCATTCGCTGCGCTGGGTATGCGCCGTGGCGCCGATGCGGTCGTGGGCACGCATCGCGCATGGGGCAGATGGCGGTCCGTCAGGCCGCCCTCTGTGTTCAGCGGGTCTGCTGCCCGCGCAACTGCACCTTGGCGCTGCCGATGGCGGCGTTCTCGTAGGTGCGCTTGAGGCGCTGGTAGACCTCGTCGTCGAGCTGCTGGAATTCGCCGCCCTGGTGGTCGCCGCTGACCGACAGTTGGAACAGCCCTTCCAGCAGGGAGGCGTTGTGGTCGCCCTGGTCGTATTTGCTCTCGGTCTCGCTCATGCGCGTGGTTCCCTGTTGGATCGCTGCGTGATGGGAGGTGCAACTCCCATGCCAGGTTTTCGGCCTGTCCTGGTGGTATCGGCCGCGCGCGGCACGACTTGAGCGGCGTACGGCTGACGCGCCGCGTCGGCGGCGTGACGCCCTGGGGCAGGTGTTTCACATCGCCGCGGCAAGCCGCAGCGGACACTGCCTGCTCCGCGACACATCCACTTCCCCATGTCCGCACCGAACGTCCCGATCGCGCACGATCCGCAGCAGCACCGCTTCAGCCTGCAGGTCGACGGCCACCGCGCCGAACTCGACTACGTGCTGGAGCAGGGGCGGATGGTCATCACCCACACCGGGGTGCCTGGCCCGATCGGCGGGCGCGGGCTGGCGGCGCAACTGGTCGCCGCCGCGCTGGACCATGCGCAGGCACAAGGCTGGAAGGTGGTGCCGGCGTGTTCGTACGCGGCCGTGTTCATCCAGCGTCATCCGCAATACGCGGCACTGCTCGATTGAGCATCGGGCACCGCAACGGCGCGATAATGCGCGCCACTTTTACAGGCATTGCAGGAACAGGGGCAGTCGACGTGAGCAGGGCAAAGACGATGGGCAACGGGCGGATGGCATGGACGGCACTGGCGGTCGCCGCGGCGCTGGCACTGGCCGGCTGCAAACGCGAGGAACCGGCCGCCGTACCGGCGCCCGCCGCGGCACCGGCACAAAGCGAGGCTTCCGCGGCGCCGGCGCCGGCGCAGGCCACGCCGCCGGAACTGAAGGACATCGTCGAACACAGCCCCAGCTATGTGGTCGGCATCACTTTTCCGCCGTCGATCAACCGCTATCCCGGACTGGCCGAGGCGGCCAACCGCTACGCGCAGAGCGCGCGCAGCGAGCTGATGGAAGCGGTCGACGGGCTGGGCAACGATCGCCCGCGCGCGCCCTACGAACTCTCGCTGCAATTCGAGATGCTGCTGGAGCGTCCGGACCTGGTCGCGCTGAGCGCCGACGGCAGCCGCTACACCGGCGGTGCGCACGGCGAACCGCTGGTGGCGCGTTGGGTGTGGCTGCCGCAGCAGCAGCGCATGCTCACCGCCGAGACACTGATCCCGGATGCGTCGCATTGGAAGCAGGTGGCCGGCTACGTTGCCGCGCAACTGCGCCAGGCGGTGCAGACGCGGGTGGATGCCGAACAGGTGCCGCCGGAGGACCAGGACGAGCAGGTGCGCAGCGCCAGCAAGATGATCGCCGAAGGCACCGAGCCGCAGCCCGGCAACTTCAGCCAGTTCCAGCCGTTGGTCGACGCGGCGGGCAAGATCACCGCCTTGCGTTTCGTGTTCCCGCCGTACCAGGTGGGGCCGTACGCCGATGGCACGCAGACGGTGGACGTGCCGGCCAGCGTGCTGCGCGAGCTGGTGGCACCGGAATACGCGCCGCTGTTCGCCGCCTGAGCGGTGGCCGGCGCGCCAGCGCGCGTCGGCGTGCGGTGCACCGCGTCGACAGCATGCGGGAACGCAACGCGTGCCCTCGTCGGAACGATGCGCAATGGGTAGCATTGGCGGCTACCCCACTTGCAATCGATTTCTTATGGGCAGTTTCGATCAGACCGAGCGGCGCGTGGCGCACACCTGCGCGCGCTATCCGGCCTTCCCGCGCGAGCCCGCCGTCCTGGTCCGGCTGGTCAAGCACCTGTACAAGCGCGTGCATGCCAACGCCAGCGGCGTGCTCAAGGCGTACGGCATCAGCCCGCCGGAGTACGAGATCCTGATGATGCTGTACGGCACGCCCGAGCAGTGCATCACCCCCACCGAGGTGGCCGAGGCCGCCAGCGAGAAGCCGGCCAACATCACCCGTCTCACCGACAGCCTGTGCAGCAAGGGGCTGCTGTCGCGCACGGCCAGTCCGGAAGACCGGCGCAAGGTCGCGCTGACCCTGCAGCCGGCCGGCATCGCCCTGATCGAACGTTTGCTGCCGGACGTGTGTGCGTTCCTGGAGACGGAAACCGCGGCGCTGGATGCCGGCGAGCAGCAGCAGCTGGAGAAACTGCTGAAGAAGATGCTGGCCGGCATCGACGGCCTCGACGCTGCCACCGAGTCGAAGACGCAGGCGGCTCTGCCCTGAGGGCAACCTCGAAGAAGGTGCGTCCGCGGCATCGAGCGTGAATCGATGTGCTGCAGGAGCGACTTCAGCCGCGACCGTTGTGTCGGAAACGCGCGTCGCGGCTGAAGCCGCTCCTGCCGGACGCGTTCCGGTGTGCGTCGGAGGTGTTCTAGGCGCGTTGCCCATCCCAAAGCAGGCAGGACATCGGCCTGTTCCTAGCGCCAGCCGCGTGCGCGCGCGCGCTGTTCGCCGTCGGCATCCAGCGCCTCGCCGGCGATGCGCGCATCCACCGCCTGCAGCACCGCGGCCGGCATCGGGCTGGCGGCCATGCGCATGCCGCCGCCGTCCTGGCGTTCGTCGGCGGGCACCAGCAGTTCCACCCGCCATGCGCCATCGCGCTGGCAGGCCAGGCCGGCGTTGGCGTTGGCGTTCGACAACGCGAAGGTGCGGCAGTAACGGCCGTCGCGATCGCGGAAGCTCAGGCCGATGCGCACGCTGCCCTGGGGCTGGCCGGACAACTGCTGCGTCAGCGCCTGCGCCAGCGCGCCCTCGGCGACGCTCCCTTGGGCCGCCGCGACCGTCGGGCCGTGCGCATCGTCCTGCGGCAATTGCCGCTGCGCGATCCACAGCCCCAGCAACAGCGCCGCCGCCAAGGCCGCCGGCAGCGCCCAGCGGCGCCGCGCACGCGGCCGCAGCGGCGTCGGTCGGCTTGCCTGCGCCGTCGCATGGACGGGCGAGGCCGGCCGCGCCGCGACAGCGGTGTCTTGGTCAGGCGCGTCGGCCGGCCGTGCACGCGCAGCGGCGAGCAGGCGCGCGGGCACCGCTTCGTCCAGCACCGGCGCGAAGCCTGCGCGCAGCCGCGCCTGCAGGCTGCGCAGCCGCTCCAGGGCCTGCGCCAGCTGCGGGTCGCTGCGCAACGCCGCTTCCACCTGGGCGGCCTGCGCCGCATCCAGTTCGCCGTCGGCGTAGGCCTGCAGCGTGAGTGCATCGATCGTGGTGTTCATGCGGTCGCCTCCAGTGACGCCTGCAGGGCTTCGCGCCCACGCGCGAGCCGGCTGGTGAGTGTGCCGAGCGGAATCTCCAGCACCGCCGCGGCATCCTTGTAGGACAGGCCTTCGATCAGCACCAGTGCGATCGCCAGGCGTTGTTCCTCGGGCAGGCCGGCCATCGCGGCCTGCACCGCCATCCAGTCCTGCTGCCGCTCCAGCGGCGTGTCGCCGACGTGCTCGCCCTCGGCGGCATCGACGAACACCTGCCGCCGTCGCCGCTGCGCCCGCACCTCGTCGATCCAGGCGTGGCGGATGATGCCGTACAGCCAGTACTGCAGCGGCGTCTCCGGCCGCCATTGCCCGGCGCGGCGCAGCGCGCGCTCGATCGCGATCTGCAGCAGGTCGTCGGCATCCTCGCGATGCCCGGCGACGGCACGCGCGAAGCGCCGCAACTGCGGCAGCAAGGTACAGATGCCGTCGCCGACGGCGGCCGTGGGATCGGCGTGCATGTCGGTGATACGTTCGGCGGAGGGGTTTTCTTCCATGGGCGCGGCGCGGCGTTCACCGCGTGTCGGGATGGCAGGATTAGTGTGGCACGCCAACAGGGGCGGACAACGGAGCGGGGCATGGCGACGGGCAGACGAATGCGCTGGATGGCCGTGGCATGGCTGGCGGTGACGACACCAGCGTTGGCGCAGCTGGCGCTGCCGTCGGCCGGCGGGCTGATGCAGGACGTCACCCAGGGCATGCAGGGCGGCATGAATCGGGTGGGGGAGTCGCTGAAGGATGCGCGCGGCGAGCTCGAACGGCTGCGGCTGAAACGCCTGCAGGCGCTGCTGCGCAGCGATCCGCGCGGGCTGGAGCGCGACGAGGGCGGCGCGGTGGTGATGCGCGGGCAGGTGGTGGCGCTGGAGCCGGACCCGGCTGCGCTGCAGGCGGCGCAGGCGGCCGGCTTCGCGGTGCTGGAGCAGCGCAGCTTCGGCGAATTCGGCCTGCGCCTGGTGGTGCTGCAGGTGCCGTCGGGCCTGTCCACGCGCCGCGCCCTGCAGCAACTGCGCGAGCGCGATCCGCAGGGCGAGTACGACTACAACCACGTCTACAGCGGATCGGCGGCGGTGCCACCGGCGCCAGCCAGCGCGTCCGCCGTTCGCGCAGCCGAGGGTGCCGCGACGGGCGGCTTCGTGGTCGGGCTGATCGACAGCGGCGTGGACGCCGCGCATCCGGCGCTGGCCGGCGTGCAGGTGCAGACCTGGGGCTGCGACGGGCAGGTGCGCGCGCAGCCGCATGGCACGGCGGTCGCCTCGCTGCTGGCGGGACGCGCGGTGGCGCACGGGCCATTCGCGCGGACCCTGTATGCGGCCGACATCTATTGCGGGCAGGCCGATGGCGGCACCGTGGTCGAGCTGGTCGGGGCACTGGCATGGATGGCGCAACAGCAGGTGCCGGTGATCAACCTCAGCCTGATCGGCGGCCCCAACCGCGCGCTGCAACTCGCCGTGCAGCGCATGCTCGCGCGCGGGCATGTGCTGGTCGCGGCGGTCGGCAACGACGGCCCGGCGGCACCGCCGCTGTATCCGGCGGCCTATCCCGGGGTGATCGGCGTCACCGCGGTGGATGCGCGTGCGCGGGTGTTGCCGGAGGCCGGACGAGGACCGCAGGTGGCCTTCGCCGCGGTCGGCGAACTGATCGCCGCGGCACCGCAAGGCCGCTGGCAGACGCAGCGCGGCACCTCCTTCGCGGCGCCGCTGGTGGCGCGGCTGGCGGCGCAGGCGCTGTCGCAGCCGAATCCGCAGGCGGCCGCGCAGCTGCGCACGCAGTTGCAGGCGCAGGCGCGCGATCTTGGTGCGCCCGGCACCGATCCGGTGTACGGCGCCGGGCTGCTCGGCGCGGACCTGCCGCTGCAGCGCGCGCCGGGCGGCTGAACGCATTCTGTCCGCGTCCCGCCTGCACGGGATGTTCTGCGTCGCTCGATTCGTAGGGAGACATGAGAGCCGCAGATGGCCTGCGGCGACACGAGGAGAATGCGATGAAGGGCAAGACTCTGTTGGCGAGCGCGGTGCTGGTGGCGTCGGTGGCGCTGACCCCGGGCGTGGCCGGCGCGCAGTTGCTGGGCGGTGCGGGCAGCGTGGGCGGTGCGGTCAACGGCACCCTGGGCGGCCTGGGCGGGGGCAGCCTCGGCGGCAACGGCATGGGCGCAGGCCGCCTGGACGCCGGAATGCCGCTGGATCGCGCCCGCAGCGGCATCGAGCAGTCGTCGCAGCGTGCGCGGATGGCGGCGCAGCGGGCGGCGGCGCGTGGCGCGGCCACCGCGGACGGCGCGGAGCAGACCGCCGGTGCTGCGGTGAACCAGGGCCGCACGCTGGCCGGCAATGCCGCCGCCAGCGGCAGTGCGGCGGCACGCAGCGCTGCCGGTAGCGCGATGGGCCAGGCCGACGGCGCGCTCGGCGCGGCGACCAGCGCGGCCAATCCCACCGCGGCGCTGTCGACCGCCGGCAATGCCGCCGGTGCCGCCAATGGCGTGACCGGTAATGGTGCTGCGTCGAGCGCGGCCGGTAACGGCAGCGGCAACGGCGCCGCCAGCGGCGGCAGCCTGCCGACGGTGCCGGCGCTGTCCGGCAACGGCAGTGCCAACGGTGCGGCAAGCGGCAGCGCCTCGCACAGCGCGGGCACGCATGGCGGGTCGGTGTCGGGCCAGGCGGGTGCGGGCGGCCAGGGCGGTGCGCAGGCCGGTAGCGGTCAGGCGCAAGGGCAGGCCGGCGGCAATGCCTCGCTGGGTGCCAGCATCAACGCCTCCAGCGACGGCCAGTAAGCCGCTGACGGCAACGCGCGGCGTACCGCGCGTCGCCTTCGCGACGGCAGGCTGAAAAACACGACGCCCGGCTGAGCCGGGCGTCGTGCATGTTGCGTTCTGCGGTCGGTCGTGGGTGTGTTCCGCCGCGACGTCGTCGCGACGTGGCGGCACGGCCACACGGGCCGTGCCGCGCTGCGCCTCAGCGTGCGCTCGGCGTCGCCGCCGGCGTGGCGTTGAGGCCGCGCTTCTCCAGCAAGGGTTCGATCTGCGGCGCGTGCCCGGCGAAGTCCTGGAACAACTGCATCGCATCGACGCTGCCGCCGCGCGAGAGCAGGGTCTTGCGGAAGCGGTCGCCGTTGGCGCGGCTCAGCCCGCCGTGCTGCTTGAACCATTGCTGGGTGTTGGCGTCCAGCACCTCGGCCCAGATGTAGGCGTAGTAGCCGGCCGCGTAGCCGCCCATGATGTGGCTGAAGTACGGCGTGCGGTAGCGCGGCGGCACCGGCGCATAGGCGATGCCGTCGGCGGCCAGCGCCTTGGCCTCGAAGTCCATCACGCCCGATGCCGGCGGCACCTGGCCGGCGCTCAGCTGGTGCCAGCGCTGGTCGAGCATTGCCGCGCCCAGGTACTCGGTGGTGGCGAAGCCCTGGTTGAACTTGGCGGTGGCCACCACCTTGTCCAGCAGCGCCTGCGGCATCGGCGCGCCGCTCTGGTAGTGCTTGGCGTAGTGCTTGAGGATGGCCGGATCGTCGGCCCACATCTCGTTGACCTGCGAGGGGAACTCGACGAAGTCGCGCGGCACGCTGGTGCCGGAGAAGTACGGGTACTTCACGTTCGAGAACATGCCGTGCAGCGCATGGCCGAACTCGTGGAAGGCGGTGGTGACCTCGTCCCAGGTCAGCAGGGTCGGCTGGCCGGCCGGCGGCTTGGGGATGTTGAGGTGGTTGGCGACCACCGGCTTGTCGCCGGTCAGCGCCGACTGCGACACGTAGGAGCTCATCCAGGCGCCGCCGCGCTTGGATTCGCGCGCGTACATGTCGGCGATGAAGATCGCCAACTGGCTGCCGTCGGCGTCGAACACGTCGTAGACCAGCACGTCGTCGCGGTAGGTCGGCAGGTCGGTGCGCTGCTTGAAGGTCAGCCCGTATTCCTGGTTGGCGGCGTAGAACACGCCGTTTTCCAGCACGTTCTTCAGTTCGAAGTAGGGCTTGAGCTGGGACTCGTCGAAGTCGTACTTGGCCTGGCGCACCTTCTCGGTGTAGTAGGCCCAGTCCCAGGCCTTGAGCTTGAAGCTGGGCTTGCCGGCGGCTTTCTGCTCCTGGTCGATCATCGCCTGCAGGTCGGCCGCCTCGCGCTTGGCGTTGGCCACCGCGGCCGGGGCCAGCTTGCCGAGCATCGCGTTGACCGCTTCGGGGGTCTTGGCGGTCTGGGTTTCCAGCGAGTAGGCAGCGTGGTTCGGATAGCCGAGCAGCTTGGCGCGGTCGGCGCGCAAGGTCATGATCCGCGACACCAGCGCGGTGTTGTCGTACGGGCCGCCGTGGCTGCCGCGCGACACCGAGGCTTCGTAGATCTTCTGCCGCAGGGCGCGATCCTTGAGCTGGGCCAGCGGCGGCTGGCCGGTGGTGTTGAGCAGGGCGATCACGTACTTGCCGTCGAGCTTGCGCGCCTTGGCTGCTTCGGCGGCCGCGGCGATCTGCGCGTCGGACAGGCCGTCGAGCTGCTTGACGTCGTCCACCACCACCGCGGCGGCGTTCACTTCGGCCAGGACGTTCTGGCTGAACTTGGTGCCCAGTTCGGCCAGTTCGGCGTTCATCGCCTTGAGCTTGGCCTTGTCGGCGTCGTTGAGCTTGGCGCCGTCGCGGACGAAGTCGCTGTGGTACTTCTCGATCAGGCGCACGCCCTCCGCGTCCAGGCCGAGCTGGTTGCGGGTGTCGTACAGGGTCTGGATGCGCGCGAACAGCTTGGGATTGAGCGCGATCGCGTCGCGGTGCGCGGCCAGCTTGCCGGCGTACTCGGCCTGCAGCTTCTTGCGGGTGTCGTTGGTGTCGGCGCCGACCAGGTTGAAGAACACGGTGGTGGCGCGGTCCAGGACCTGCCCGCTCTTCTCCATCGCCACGATGGTGTTGTCGAAGGTCGGTTTGGCGGTCTGATCGGCGATGGCCTGCATTTCCTTCAGCTGCTGCGCCATGCCGGCGTCGAACGCGGGCGCGAAATCGCTGTCCTTGATCTTGTCGAACTGCGGGTAGTGCAGCGGCAGCGGGCTTTCGGCGAAGAACGGGTTGGCCTGCGTGGCCGCCGTGGCGGCGGTGGGCGTGGTGGCCGGAGCGGCGTAGGCGGGCATGGCGAGTCCGAGCGTGGCGGCGAGGGCAAGGGCGAGGCGAGAGGTCATCAAGCGGTATCCGCAATCATGGTGATCGGGCAGGCTACCCCAGGCCGGCAGGCGTGACCCGTGACGAAAGCCATGGGAGCGCTGCAGCATCGACGCTTGTTTCGCAAGGCTTTGCGGCATTTGGCGTGAACCTTGATGCAGTGCGCGTTCGCGCGTGGCGGTGCCGGTGCGGCCACGCATCGGTGATGCGCTGGCGGTGTGCTGGCGCGTTCGCGCCCACCTCTGCGACGCGGCCTCGCGCATCGGCCCCGGTTCGCTGGCGACGCGTGCGGCCACCGCGTAGCATCGCCTCAACCCAGCGCCGCTGCGGCGCGCCGCACCACGAGGATCCATGGACACGCCGACCACCGCCTACGCCTTCACCGCGACCACGCTCGACGGGCAGGCGCAGCCGCTCGCCGAGTACGCCGGCAAGGTGCTGTTGATCGTCAACGTCGCCTCCAAGTGCGGTTTCACCCCGCAGTACGCCGGACTGCAGGCGCTGTGGCAGCGCTACCGCGACCGCGGGCTGGTGGTGCTGGGCTTTCCCTGCGACCAGTTCGGCCATCAGGAGCCGGGCGATGCCGCGGAGATCCGTCAGTTCTGTTCGCTCAGCTACGACGTCGATTTCCCGATGTTCGCCAAGGTGCAGGTCAACGGCGACGGCGCGCATCCACTGTGGCGCTGGCTCAAGCAGCAGAAATCCGGGCTGCTTGGCATCGCCGCGATCAAGTGGAATTTCAGCAAGTTCCTGGTCGGCCGCGATGGTCAGGTGCTGGCGCGTTATGCGCCGACCGACAAGCCGGAAGCGCTGGCTGCCGATATCGAGCGGGCGCTGGGGTGAGTAGGCAACCTGGGGAATCCAAGCTGCCGGGGTAGTGCTCTTGTGGGAGGGACTTCAGTCCCGACGCGTTTAGCTGAAAAGCGTCGGGACTGAAGTCCCTCCCACACTATTTCGCCACTATTTCGCTTTGACCTGCCGCCGTATCGCTTATCCGGCAGGAGCGGCTTCAGCCGCGATGCTTTACCGGAAACGCCCATCGCGGCTGAAGCCGCTCCTATGATCGGAGACGCGCAGCGCCGTCACTTCTCGACGAAGGCGCGCTCGAACACATAGTGCCCCGGCGAGCCGATGCGCGGCGAGGCGACGAAGCCGCGGGCGTCCAGGGTATGGCGCAGGTCGGCCAGCATCTGCGGGCTGCCGCAGATCATCGCGCGGTCGTGTTCCGGGTTCAGCGGCGGCAGGCCGAGGGTGCGCTGCATTTCGCCGCTTTCGAGCAACTCGGTGAGGCGGCCGCGGTTGCGGAAGTCCTCGCGGGTCACCGCCGGGTAGTACAGCAGCTTCTCGCGGATGGTCTCGCCGAGGAACTCGTGCTGCGGCAGTTCCTTCTCGAAGTAGTCGCGGTAGGCCAGATCCTTCTCGAAGCGCACGCCGTGGGTGAGGATCACCTTGTCGAAGCGCTCGTAGGTTTCCGGGTCCTTGATCACCGACAGCCACGGCGCCAGGCCGGTGCCGGTGCCCAGCAGGTACAGGTGGCGGCCCGGGTGCAGGTCGCTGATCAGCAGGGTGCCGGTGGGCTTCTTGCCGACCAGCACCGAATCGCCGGGCTTGATGTGCTGCAGGCGCGAGGTCAGCGGGCCGTCCGGCACCTTGATGCTGAAGAACTCCAGTTGCTCTTCCCAGTTGGCGCTGGCGATGGAGTAGGCGCGCAGCAGTGGCCGCGTTTCCGTCTCCAGGCCGATCATCACGAACTGGCCGTTGTCGAAGCGGAAGCCGTCGTTGCGGGTGGTGGTGAAGCTGAAGTAGTCCTCGGTCCAGTGGCGGACATCGAGCACCGTTTCGGGGCCAAAAGCGGAAGACATGCCGTTGATCGTGATGGGGAAGGAACGGCGGCCATTCTACCCCATGCCGGTTCAAATGAGATCAAATCTCATTTGAGGGGGCGGGTCACGGCGCTGCGGCTCACTTCTCGAACGAGACCTCGTAGGACAGGTGCAGCGGCGCCTGCGGCGGCGCCAGCAGCGGGCGCTGGCGCAGGAAACGCTCCAGGCACAGGGCCAGCGGGGTGGTGCCGTTGCGCCAGCTGGCGCCGACGCTGCCGTCGGCCTGCACCTGCACCACCACGGTGAACGGCGAGGTGTCCGGACGCGGCGTGGCGCAGCTGGCCACGCCCTCGTCCAGTGCCGCGCGCTGCAGGGTCTGCAGGCGTTCCTGCATGGCCGCCGGCAGGCCGGCCTCGTCGCGGTCGGCCAGGGCCTTGGCCGCGGCGTAGTCGGACGGTGCCGGGGTGTCCGCGGCGGGAGCGGCGAGTGCCGGGACGGCGAGGGCGGCGGCGAACAGGCAGGGCAGGGTGCGGAGCATGGCGGTGTCGGAAGGGGCGGACGGGCTAACGATACCCAGCGGCCTGCAGTTCGAACAGTTCCGCGTAGCGGCCGCCCTGCGCCATGAGTTCGTCGTGGGTGCCGCTGGCCTCGATCCGGCCGTCGGCCAGGACCAGGATGCGGTCGGCCATGCGCACGCTGGAGAAGCGGTGCGAGATCAGCACCGCGGTGCGGTTGTCGGACAGCTCCTTGAAGCGCTGGAACACCTCGAACTCGCTGCGCGCGTCCAGCGCGGCGGTCGGCTCGTCGAGGATCATCACCTGCGCGTCGCGCATGTAGGCGCGGGCGATGGCGATCTTCTGCCACTGGCCGCCGGAGAGGTCCACGCCGGTCTTGAAGCGGCGCCCGATCACCTGCGCGTAGCCCTGCGGCAGGCCGTCGATCAACTCGGCGGCCATCGCCCGCTGCGCCGCGGCGCGGATCCGTGGCGCGTCGTCCAGCGCGTCGACCTGGCCGACGCCGATGTTCTCGCCCGCGCTGAAGTGGTAGCGCACGAAGTCCTGGAAGATCACGCCGAGGTTGGCGCGCAGGTCGTCCAGGTCGTAGTCGCGCAGGTCGCGCCCGTCGAGCAGGATGCGGCCCTCGTCCGGGTCGTACAGCCGCGCCAGCAGCTTGACCAGGGTGGTCTTGCCGGCGCCGTTCTCGCCGACCAGGGCCAGCACTTCGCCGGCGCGCAGGGCGAAGTCCAAGTGCCGCACCGCCCACTGTTCGGCGTCCGGATAGCGGAAGCCGACGTTCTCGAACACGAAGCCCTGCACGATCGGCCGCGGCACCGGCACCGCGCCGGGGCGGGTGCGGATCTCCGGGACGATGCGGAAGAACGAGTACAGGTCATCCAGGTACAGCGCCTGCCCGGCCACCTGCGAGAAGCCGATCAGCAGGCCTTCCAGCAACTGCCGCAGGCGCAGGAAGCTGCCGGCCAGGAAGGTCAGGTCGCCGATGCTGAAGTCGCCGCGCACCGTACGCCAGGCGATGTAGCCGTAGGCGCCGTAGTAGCCCAGCGTGCCCAGCGCCGCCAGCAGGGTGCCCCACAGCATGCGCTTGCGCGCCAGCGCGCGGTTGGCCTGGAAGTAGCGGTCGGCCAGGGCGCGGTAGCGCGCGATCAGGAAGTTGTGCAGGTTGAAGATCTTCACTTCCTTGGCGGTCTCGACGCTGGCGCCGAGCTGGCGCAGGTAGTCGAGCTGGCGGCGTTCGGCCGTCCACTGGAAGTTGAGCGAGTAGCCCAGCGCATTGAAGTGCGCCTCGCCGATGAAGGCCGGCACCAGCGCCACCGCCAGCAGGGCGATGAGCCACGGCGCGTACACCAGCAGGCCGACCGCGAAGCTGACCACGGTGATCGCGTCCTGCACCTGGCCGAACAACTGGCTCATCAGGTTCATGCGGCCCATGGTCTGGCGCCGCGCGCGGTCCAGCCGGTCCTGCTGCTCCGGATCCTCGAAATCCTCCAGGTCCAGTTGCGCGGCATGCTCCATCAACTGCACGCTGGTGGTGTTGTTGAATAGCTCCGACAGCAGCGTGTCGGCGTAGCTGACCAGCCGCCCGAGCAGGTCCGAGGCGATCGCCAGCGCCAGCTCCAGGCCCAGCAGTTCCAGCAGCCGGTTCAGGCGGCCGCTGGCCAGGGCCTGGCCCAGCGTGTCGAACCCGGGCGATTGCCCAACCAGGTGGATGGCCTCGTCGATGATCAGCTTGCCGACGTACAGCGCGGCCACCGGCAGCAGCGCGCGGATCACGCGCAGGCCGATGCTGCTGAGGGTCAGCCAGCGGCTGGTCTGCCAGATCTGGCGCAGGAACGGCGGCAGGTTGCGCATCGCGTCGAAGCGCTCGCGCAGGCTCGGGCCGGGGCGGGACGCGGCGCGGGCGCCGCCATGGGAGGGGGAGGTG
>NZ_NQYT01000074.1:0-44035 GCF_009192935.1 Xanthomonas sp. LMG 12461 | reverse complement strand
ATCCTATATCGACTCCACGCAACGCGCCAACGCCTTCTCGGGCTGGCTGCATCATTACAACTGGCATCGACCACACGCCAGCCTCGGCTACAAACCTCCCATCTCCCGAATTCCACTGAACAACGTGGTGGGTTTACACAGCTAGCTGGAAACCGGGGCCTACTTCAGGGAGTTGCTATGCACGTGAAACGTATAGATACGAGCTTCTGGTTCGAGCACCTTAACGGCGTCCGGCTGTACCCCTGAAGAGTAAAGCGCCGCGATACAGGTAGAGTGGCCTTTCGGGTTGCACAGCCGGGTACTGGCGCCAATCGAAGCGTAAACCAGATCGAGTTGGGGGATGTCAGGAAAGTCTTCCATCACCTATCCGCTTTGGGTTACTCCGTTCGCATGTGTGCGCTGGATTCAAGGCTCAATGGTCTCTACAGCAAAGACGGATACAGCATCGTTCGTACTTCTGAATCCTGAGTCGATGTTGCATCCAGCCTCGTGATTAGCCTTTGTACTCGGCGGTGAGGCACGCCTTTGACATGTGCGCACGCTGCTTGGCCGGATCGTTGGCAGCCCCTGCACGATGAAGATGTTTCCGCCAGCGGCGGCGGTCGCGGTCTGCTGGCTGAGCGCAACCTAGTCGACGCTGCTGAAGTGGTGTTGCTTCGCCAGGGCGTACAGGCTGGCGCTGACGCGGTCGTTGTCGGCCGGTTTCAACTGGCCAGGTCCGTTGAGGCCTTGGACCTTGTCGCGGATCTGCTGCAGCAGCGTGTGATCGGGATGGTCGGTGCGCGTGGGATCGGCCGCGGGGGCTGGCGCGCGTTGTTGTTCCTGTTCGCCCGGTGCGTGATACCGCAGTTCCTCGGTGCGTTCCGCCGACAGCATGCGGTGGCCGATGCCCGGTTCGAGGCGTCCGGGGAAGCGCTGCACGGGCACGTCCATCAGCTCGCCGAAGGTGCGGTAGCCGGAGTTGCTGTTGACGGTTTCGCTGAAGACCTTGAAGCCGTAGTTCGGATAGTCGCGGTCCTGGGCGTTGAGTTCCGGCAAGGCGCGCACCGCGGTATTCCAGCGCTCCAGGATCTCGTGCTTGTCGCCCGTGACCACCGTGCGCGTCGGCTGGTCGTCGCGGATGTAGGTGGTACTGTCGACCTTCTCGCCGATGGAGCGGGCATAGGCAGGATCGTGCGGGTGGTGCCAGGCGCGCAGCGAGTGGCGGGTGGCGTCGGTGCCGATGGGGATGGCCTGGCCGGTCTGGCGATCAGTGGCCAGGCCGTGCAGTTCCGCCACGGCCTTGCCGTGTTCATCGCGCAGCACCCAGAAGGCGTGGCCGGCGATGCCGATGACACCGAGCGAGCGGGCTTCGATGGCGTAAGTGGGCATGGTCATGTCCTTCCTTGGTCGCTGTGGTGGCGCGGGGATCAGAACCGCCGTGTCCTATTCGGGCTCACAGCGGCTGCGTGGCGACGCAGCGATCCAACGCGGTCTTGAGATCCTGCATCGCCTTGTCGACGCCCAGGTCGACGAAGTAGGCGCCGGCACCCTTGAGGGCGAGCTTGGCCTGGTTGGCGCCCGGTGGGCGCTCAAGGCGCAGGCGAAAGCCGCTGCGGTTCGTTTCGGGGAAGTCGCCCGATTCCAGGATGCCCTTGGCCGGATCTTCGCGGGTGACCTTGGGCCAGGAGCTGCTGGTCTCGGACAAGGTGGCGATGCTGGATTCGGCGCAATCGAACAGGCGCTGGTTGGGCAGGTCGGCCGGGACGCGCAGCACCGCCGAGGCCATGGGCGTCTTGCGGGCGGCGGCGGGCATGCTGCAGGCGCTGGCGACCAGCCCCAGGCAGGCGAATTGGGCGATGCGGTGCCATGGCGTCATGAGGACGTTCCTTGCGTGGGCGGTGGCGAGCTTCCTGCTCGGCGCATGATGCCGGATGCGGTCTTGGGCTGTTGCGCGGTCAGCGCCGCGCGCGGCGCCAGGCGATCAGGGCCACGGCAGCCAGGGCGGCGACGGTGCCGACGGCGGCGACCTGTGCCGCGCGCTTGGCGCGTTGTTCGCGCAGGCGCAGGGCGTCGCCGCTGGCGTCGTCGGCGGACAGCGGTGAGCGGTACACGCTGTGCGCGGCGGCGCGGCCGGAGATGGCGGCACGGCGCGCGGGTGGGGTCGGGGCACTGTCGGTAGCGGTGTCGTCCACGGCGTGGACGGTGTCGGTGATCATGGTGGGTTGCATCCTCGGCGCTGCGTTCATGCGTGTCTGTCGATCGAGCGGTCGGTTGGTGGCTGACGCCCTATCTTTCCAAGCGCCACGTTAACGCGGCGCGGGGGAAAAGTAATGTGCAGACGCCCGGGTCCCGCTGGCGTTGGCTCAGCCGACCTGGCGGACCATCAGCAACACGCGGGTGCCGTAGGAATCGGCTTCCTGCACGGGCTGCCAGCCGTGGCGGGCGTACAGGCCGCCGTCCAAGTGCTCGGTCTGCAGGTACAGGGCGTCCAGGCCCAGGTCCGCGGCGTCTGCCAGGGCATGGGCAAGCAGGCGACCGGCGATGCCACGTCCGCGATAGGCCGTGTCCACGTACATGCCGCCCAACCAGTATGGGTATTGCGGGAAGGCGTCCATTTCCCGGTCTTTCAGCTGCACCACGGCGATCAGTTCAGGGCCGTCGAAGGCCGCCAGCACGCGCGGCAGGCCGTGCGCATTCGGGGCGCGCTGGAGCTGGCGCAGTTCGTCGTCCAGCGAGAAGCCGGCCTCGCGACCCCAGGCCGCGTGGTACCAGGCGGCGATCTGCGGCAGTTCCGGGACGTGCTGGTCGAGATGGCGGACGTCCATGCGTGCGAGCGTTGCGGTGGTGCGGGAACAGGGAAGTGTAAGCGGGGAACACGCTTGGACCAGTGCAGGGCTGCGCGGCAGCCCGCGTCCGTGCGGGCTGTCGGCCCATCACGCATGCAATGGGACGCGACACGCGGCTTGAACAGCAGCCACGTCCACCCGTATCTCCACGCGCTCACGCCGGCAAGTTTGGCGATAATGCCGGCCTGTTCCGTCAGGATCGCCGCATGACCGCTCTCACCGAACGTTACGCGCGCGCCGTGGACTACGCGCGCATCGCCCACGCCGGCCAGTTCCGCAAGGGCGGCACGGTGCCGTATCTGAGCCACGTACTGGGCGTGTCGACGCTGGTGCTGGAGGCCGGCGGCGACGAGGACCAGGCGATCGCGGCGCTGCTGCACGACGTGGTGGAGGATTGCGGTTCCGGCCATGAGGGCGTGATCCGCGCGCAGTTCGGCGAGGCGGTGGCGGACATGGTGATGGCGTGTACCGACGCCACGGCCGAGCGCAAGGCGGTGCCCGCGGACGTGCCGGCCAAGCGCCGCGACTGGCGCATCCGCAAGCAGGCGTACCTGGCGCACTTGGCCGAGGCCCCGGACGCGGTGCTGCTGGTGTCGGCCTGCGACAAGCTCTACAACGCGCGCAGCATCGTCGCCGACCTGGAAGATCCCGAGGTCGGTGCGGCAGTGTTCGAGCGCTTCACTGCCGGCCGCGACGGCACGCTGTGGTACTACCAGGCGCTGCATGCGATCTACGCCGAACGCGGCGTGGCGGTGCTGCGTGCCTTCGCCAGTGCGGTGACGCGGATGCAGGCGCTGGCCGCGCGCGCCGAGGATGCCGACACGCTGACGGCGCCCGTGGTGGGTTGATCTCCGCCTCAACGGCGCTGCGTGCCGCTACGCTACCGAACACGCCGCAGCAAAGTCGCCGCGACACGCCCATGGCAGCCGACCGGCTAAGCTTGCGCGCTCCTTCGCGTTGCCGGTCCTGCCCATGTCCACGCCTCCCGCTTTCGCCGCTTCCGGCTTCGTGCGCGTCCGTGGCGCGCGCGAGCACAACCTCAAGGATGTGGACGTGGAGCTGCCGCGCGATGCGCTGGTGGTGTTCACCGGCGTGTCTGGTTCGGGCAAGTCGTCGCTGGCGTTCGGCACGCTGTTCGCCGAGGCGCAGCGGCGCTATCTGGATTCGATCTCGCCGTATGCGCGGCGCCTGATCGACCAGGCCGGCGTGGCCGACGTGGACGCCATCGACGGCCTGCCGCCGGCGGTGGCGCTGCAGCAGCATCGCGGTGCGCCGAGCACGCGCTCGTCGGTGGGCAGCGTCACCACCATCTCCAACTCGCTGCGCATGCTGTATTCGCGCGCCGGCACCTATCCGCCGGGGCAGGACATCATCCATGCCGACGGCTTCTCGCCGAACACGCCGGCCGGTGCCTGCCCCACCTGCCATGGGCTGGGGCGCATCTACGACGCGACCGAGGCGTCGATGGTGCCGGACCGTTCGCTGAGCATCCGCGAGCGCGCGGTGGCGGCGTGGCCGCCGGCCTGGCACGGGCAGAACCTGCGCGACATCCTCACCACGCTCGGCCACGATGTCGACGTGCCGTGGGCGAAATTACCGAAGAAGACCCGCGACTGGATCCTGTACACCGACGAGCAACCGACCGTGCCGGTGTATCCCGGCTTCACCCTGGCCGAGACCCAGCGTGCGCTCAAGCGCAAGCAGGAGCCGGCGTACATGGGCACCTTCAGCAGCGCGCGCCGTTACGTGCTGCATACCTTCGCCAGCACGCAGAGCGCGCTGATCAAGAAACGCGTGGCGCAATACCTGATCAGCACCGCGTGCCCCAGCTGCGACGGCAAGCGGCTGCGCCGCGAGGCGCTGTCGGTGACTTTCGCCGGGCTGGATATCGGCGCACTGTCGCAGCGCCCGCTCGGCGAGGTGGTCGACCTGCTGCGGCCCGCGGCGGAAGGCCGCATGCAGGGCCGTTCGCGACATCCGGAACAGGCGCTGGCCGCACAGCGCATCGCCCAGGACCTGCTGGCGCGGATCCAGGTGGTGGAGGCGCTGGGGCTGGGCTATCTGACCCTGGAACGCAGCACGCCGACGCTGTCGCCGGGCGAACTGCAGCGGCTGCGTCTGGCCACGCAGATCCGCTCGCAGCTGTTCGGCGTGGTCTACGTGATGGACGAGCCATCGGCAGGCCTGCATCCGGCCGACACGCAGGCGTTGCTGGGCGCGCTTGACCAGCTCAAGGGCGCGGGCAATTCGTTGTTCGTGGTCGAGCACGAGATCGACGTGATCCGCCATGCCGACTGGATCGTCGATGTCGGCCCCGGTGCCGGCGAGCACGGCGGGCAGGTGCTGTACAGCGGTCCGCCGGCGGGACTGGCGCAGGTGCAGGCCTCGTCCACGCGCCGCTACCTGTTCGCCGAACCGCACGCCGCTGCCCATGCGCCGCGCACGCCGGAGGGCTGGCTGCAGTTGCGCGAGGTCAGCCGCAACAACGTGGTCGCGCTGGACGTGGACATCCCGCTGGGCGTGTTCACCACGGTCACCGGCGTGTCCGGCTCGGGCAAGTCCTCACTGGTCAGCCAGGCGCTGGTGGAATTGCTGGGCACGCAACTGGGGCAGGCGCCGGCCGAGGCGGAGGAGGAGCTGGATCCGTTGGAGCGCGGCGCGCGCGTCGCCACCGATGGCTACATTGCCGGCGGCCTGGAACACGTGCGGCGATTGGTACAGGTGGACCAGGCGCCGATCGGGCGCACGCCGCGCTCCAACCTGGCGACCTACACCGGCCTGTTCGACCATGTGCGCAAGCGTTTTGCGGCCACGCCGGCAGCGCGCAAGCGCAAGTACGACGCCGGGCGCTTTTCGTTCAACGTGGCCAAGGGCCGTTGCGAGACCTGCGAAGGCGAGGGCGCGGTGAGCGTGGAGCTGCTGTTCATGCCTAGCGTGTATGCGCCGTGCCCGACCTGCCATGGCGCGCGCTACAACGCCAAGACGCTGGAGATCGAACTGCGCGGCCAGAACATCGCCCAGGTGCTGCGCATGACCGTGGCGCAGGCGCTGGATTTCTTTGCCGACGATGCGGCGATCGCGCGGCCGCTGCAGGTGCTGATGGAGGTGGGCCTGGGCTATCTGCGCCTGGGCCAGCCGGCCACCGAACTGTCCGGCGGCGAGGCGCAGCGCATCAAGCTGGCCAGCGAACTGCAGCGTGCGCAGCGCCGCGGCACCGTGTACGTGCTGGACGAACCCACCACTGGTCTGCATCCGGCCGACGTGGACACGCTGCTGCGGCAATTGCACGGGCTGGTGGAGGCGGGCAACACCGTGGTGGCGGTGGAGCACGACATGCGCGTGGCCGCGGCCAGCGACTGGATCATCGACATGGGGCCAGGCGCGGGCGGGGCGGGCGGTAAGGTCGTGGCGGCGGGCGTGCCGAGCGTTGTGGCGACGCGTGCAGGCAGCCGAACGGCGCCTTTCCTGGCTGCGGAATTGGCGGGGTAGGCGCGCACGTCGCGGCGCGTGGTCTTCGTCAGTTCCGACACGGCGAGGGCATGTCGGAATGCACGATGATGTAGTCGCAGCGAGCGGAGCCTGCCGGGTGCCTGACCCTGCAAAGCGTCGGGACTGAAGTCCCTCCCACAGTGCACCCGGGTGAGGCTCCGCACGGCTCTGCGGCAAGGGCTCCGTGTAGTCTGAAAGCCGCCTGGAGCCGCTCCCGCAATGAAGTCTCATGCCGCATCGCGCATCGTGACGCGACAGCCCGCAGTGCCGCCGACGTGAAATGCCGCCCACGTTGGCCACGCGCCGGCCACGGTGGCGACCGCGTGGCCGCCACCGCCAGACCCTGCAAAGCGTCGGGACTGAAGTCCCTCCCACAGTGCACCCGGGTAAGGCTCCGCACGGCTCTGCGAGAAGGGCTCCGTGTAGTCTCAAAACCGCCTGGAGCCGCTCCCGCAATGAGGTCCCATGCCGCATCGCGCATTGCGCATCGCGCATCGCGCATCGTGACGCGACAGCCCGCAGTGCCGCCGACGTGAAATGCCGCCCACGTTGGCCACGCGCCGACCGCGGTGGCGACCGCGTGGCCGCCACCGCCAGCGGTTGCCGAGGCGGCGATCAGCCCAGCAGTTCGAAGCTGGCCGTCAGCCCCGGTGCCTGCGCCGAAGGCGCGACCCACAGATCGAACTGGCCCGGTTCCACCGTCGGCTTGAGCGCCTGGCCCACGAACAGCAGATCCTCGCGGCGCAGCACGAAGTCCACGCTGGCGCTGCCGCCGGCCGGCACCGCGACCTTGCGGAAATCCTTCAGTTCGCGCACCGGGCGGGTGATGCTGGCGCTGCGGTCGCGGACGTACAGTTGCACCACTTCCTCGGCGTCGCGGTGGCCGCGGTTGTGGATGCGTGCGGCGACCTTCAGCGTGCCGCCGGCGGCCAGCCGCGACGTGCTCAAGGTCAGTTCGCCGTACTCGATGCGGCCATAGGTCAGGCCGTGGCCGAACGGGAACAACGCGGTGTTGGAGATCGTGCGGTAGTGGGTGGTGAAGGGTGTCAGCGCGTTCGGGCGCGGATCCGGGCGACCGGTGGGCTTGTGCGCGTAGTAGTACGGCGACTGCCCGGATTCGTGCGGGAAGCTCACCGGCAGGCGCCCGGAGGGGCCGTGCACGCCGAGCAGGATGTCGGCCAGCGCCGGGCCGGAGGCCGAGCCGAGGAACCAGCTGACCAGGATCGCCGGCGCGTCCAGTACCGCGCCTTCGAGCACCAGCGCACGGCCATTGCTGAGCACCACCACCACCGGCGTGCCGGTGGCCGCCACGGCGGCCAGCAGCGACTGCTGCGCGCCGGGGATGCTGATGTCGGTGCGCGACTGCGCTTCGCCGGAGTAGCGCAGCGGTTCGCCGATCGCCAGGATCGCCACGTCGGCCGCGGTCGCCGCGGCCACCGCCGCCTGCACGCCGCCGGGCAGTGCGTGTTCGAACGCGCAGCCTTCCACCACCTGCAACGCGGCCGGATCGGCCAATTGCGCGCGCAGGGCCGTGGCCAGGTCGTTGCCGCTGTCGTCGCCGCCGAACAGGGTCCACGGTCCGGCGCTCTCCACCCAGTTGCTGGCCATCGGCCCGATCAGCGCGATGCGCTGGCCCTGGCGCTTGAGCGGCAGCAGTTCGCCCTCGTTCTTGAGCAGCACCACCGATTTGCGTGCGGCCTCGTGCGCCAGTGCCAGCGTCTCCGGGCGCCGCTGCCGCGCCTGCGCGCGCTCGGGCACGATGCGCAGGAACGGGTCGTCGAACAGGCCCAGCGCGGCCTTGAAGCGCAGCACGCGGCGCACCGCGTCGTCCAGCCGCGCCATCGGCACCGCACCGTCGGCGACCAGGCCAGGCAGGTGCTGCAGGTACAGCCCGCTCTGCATGCTGATGTCCACGCCGGCCAGGAACGCCAGCCGCGCCGCGTCGCGCGCATCGCGGGCGTAGCCGTGCGCGACCAGTTCCAGGTCGCCGGTGTAGTCGGAGACGACCAGGCCGCTGTAGTTCCACTCGCCGCGCAGCACCTGGCTCAGCAGCCAGGTGTTGGCGGTGGCGGGCACGCCGGACAGCTCGTTGAAGGAAGCCATGGTGGTCACCGCGCCGGCGCCGAAGGCGGCCTGGAACGGCGGGAAATACACCTCGCGCAGGGTGCGCTCGGAGATGTCGACGGTGTTGTAGTCCAGGCCGGCCTCGGCCGCGCCGTAGGCGGCGAAGTGCTTGGCGCAGGCGGCCAGCGCATCGGCATGGTCGATGCCTTCGCCCTGGAAGCCGCGCACGCGGGCCTCGGCGAAACGCCGGCCCAGCAGCACGTCCTCGCCGCTGCCTTCCACGCCGCGGCCCCAGCGCGCATCGCGGGCGATGTCGACCATCGGCGCGAAGGTCCAGTCGATGCCGACCGCGCTGGCTTCCAGTGCGGCGGCACGCGCGGTGCGTTGCGCCAGCTCCGGCTCGAAGCTGGCGGCTTCGCCCAGCGGCACCGGGAACACGGTGGTGAAGCCGTGGATCACATCGGCGGCGAACAGCATCGGGATCTTCAGCCGGCTCTCCAGCGCGGCCTGCTGCAGTTGCTGGTGCCAGCGCACGTTGGAGCCGTTGAAGATGCCGGTCAGGCGTCCGGCGCGCGCCGCGGCTAACTGGCCCTCGGCGGTGGGGCGCACGTTGACCGGATTGGCGGCGGCCGCCGCATCGGTCTGCTGCGCCGAACCGAACAGGGTCAGCTGCCCGGCCTTCTCTTCCGGCGTCATCCGCGCGATCAGCGCATCGATGAAGGCCGGCGTCTTCGCCGGCGCGCGCGGCAGGGCCAGGCCCATCGGCACGTGCGACAGCAACGCGAACGAACCGGCGCCGAGCAACAGCCCGCGCCGCGTGGTACGAAACGTCATCGGCAAATCCCCTGTTTGGACCCCGATGGTCACGCTACCTCATCGGGAGCGAGAAGTTGTGATGCGGTGCACGATAACCGTGGGTCGGCAGGCGCGCTCCCTGGAACATCACCGTGCAGCCGCGTGATCGCGATGGGGCGACCGGCAGGGGCGATGCCGTCGCCAACGTGGGCGTAGACGTCGCGCTTGGCGCAGCCGCGCCTTGCTTGCTCAGCCCGCTACCAATCCAGCGTTTCCAGAAAGCGCGCGGCCTCGACGTCGCTGCCCAGATAGGCGGCCAGCGACGCGGCGACCGCGTTGCGCGCAGTGGCGCACAGCGCGGCGCTGTCGTCGAATGCGGCATCGCCGAGTTCGGCCATGGTGTTGGCCATGGTCGCCAGACCACCGAATGCGATCTCCAGGCTGGCGGCCAGCGGTCGGGGGCGCCATGCGCCGGCCCCGTGGAACGCGAACAGCACGCCGCCGCTGGCGGTGTCGAGGATGACAGGGTCCGCGCCCTGGTCCGCGATCACCAGCCAGTGGTCGCGCCAGGCGGCAATGGGCTTGCCGTCGATCGCGTTCCAGCGGTAGCCGGCCTGCAGCGCCCACAGCTTGCACAACGGCGGAATGTCGAGCGGGTTGCCGCCGAGTTGCAGCGACAGGCCGGTCGGGCCGGCCGTGGCGTCGCGGATGTCGCCCCATGGCCCCACCTGCGCATAGAAGTCGGCGAGCACCTGTGGCAGCGGCAGCGTGCCCTGCCAGTCGGATGCAGGTTGCGGACGCAGTTCGCCCCAGGAGGCGAGCAGCGTGCGGAGGGTGGCGTAGGACATCGGGCGTGTGGCGACAGTCGACCTGAGGCGCATTATGCCCGGCGCGTGTCGTGCGCCGTGTGCGTGATGCCGTGCCGGCAGTGCCTGCAACGGGCACCTGGCGCGTGCGGCGCTGCGGCCGACGACAGGGCCGGTTGTCCAGCCCGGTGTTCTGCGCCGCGCTGGCTTGCGGCACGTGGACCAGCTCGTGCGGCACCTGCCGCGACGCTGTCGGGGTCCCATTGCAGGCGCACATCGGACCGCTCGATCGCGTCTTTCCACGCGGCCTGACTGGCGAAGCGCGCCGGATCGAAGGTCGACGGGGCCGTGGCACGCAGTAGGGGGTCGAAGCAGGCGCGTGGCAGCCGGATCGCCAGGATCCGCTCCTGCCTTGCTTCTGCGCCCAACCGGCGCGGGACATCATCCACAGGAAATTCGGCTTGATCCAGCTCATCCGGTGGCAGCTGAACTCGCCGCCGAAGCGCTGGTGGTCCATGGCGAACCGCGCAATCGCAGGGCGATCCACCTGGTAGACATCGATCGCATCGGTGTCGAAGCACGACAGGATGTGACGGCCCCGGCACGGCCAGGTGAGCTGCAAGGCAGCGCAAGGAACGGGATGCAGCGTCTCGCAGCCTACCTCGTCGCAACGTCGTCGATCCGCTGCCGCGTCTCCCGTGTCGGCTGGAGGCCGCGCGATGCGTTCGCCTGGATCGGGACGCCAGCCGTAACGCCTCCTGTCAGGGCTGAAGCCTCGATGGCAGGCGCGGTTGCGCGGAGGTGCTTGTCCCCGTGAGGGCGGCGCTGACTCCCTTGGGGATCCAGTTGCCCGTCGGCGTCGTCGAAAGGCATGCGCTGCGGGACACGCAACGAGCAGGGTCGATCCATGCAGCGCCCTGGGTGCTTTCGCGTTTGCGGCCGCACTGAATCACTCAGCCTGCGCTCGCCTCCAGACTCGCGTGCTGAGACCCGCACTGGCTACGCTGGTGCACCCCGTTCCTCGGAGCCCCCATGAGCCGACGTTCCGGCAGCGCCGATCTGCCCCTGCATGGCGGTCGCGTGCCGCACTGGCTGGGCGCGCGCATGACCCGGCTCGGCGCGGTGATGTGCCAGGCCATCGTGCACAGCTATGGCCGCGACGAATTGCTGCGGCGCCTGGCGCATCCGTTCTGGTTCCAGTCGCTGGGGGCGGTGATGGGCATGGACTGGCATTCCTCCGGCATCACCACCAGCGTGCTGGGCGCGCTCAAGCGCGGCCTGGCGCCGCTGTCCGGCGAACTGGGCATCCACGTGTGCGGCGGCCGTGGACGGCATTCGCGGGCCACGCCGGACGAGCTGCAGGCGGTGGGCGAGCGCACCGGCCTGGACGGCGCGGACCTGGCGCGGGTCAGCCGCCTGGTGGCCAAGGTCGACAGCGCCGCGGTGCAGGACGGCTTCGACCTGTACCTGCACGGTTTCATCGTCAGCGACGACGGGCGCTGGGTGGTGGTGCAGCAGGGCATGCACGGTGCGCGCAAGCAGGCACGCCGCTACCACTGGCTGTCGGAAGGCCTGAGCAGCTTCGTCGATGCACCGCATGCGGCGATCGACGGCCCGCGCCAGGGCCACATCGTCAATCTCGCCGATCATCGCGCCGCCGCCGCGCGTGCGGCGCAGGTGGAGCTGTTGCAGACGCTGGCACCGGAGCGCATCGCCCGCGAATACGCCGCGCTGGAGGCCGCGCAGACGCCGGCATCGGCCGCCACGGCGCCGACCCACGCCGCGCAGGGGCGGGGCGCCACCGCGCCGGCCGCCGATGCGCTGTTCGCGGAGACCGGCGACCTGTTCGCGCCGGCGGCCGCCACGGTGCCCGAGCGCCGGCCGGCCGACCTGCCGCATCTGTCGCTGCCCGACCACCACGACGTGCGCGGCAGCGACATCGTGGTGCGGCGACTGCACGGGGCGCTGGCCGCCGCTGCCGAATGCGGTCCGCGCGATTTCGCCGACCTGCTGCAGGTGCCGGGCGTCGGCGCGCGCACGGTGCGCGCGCTGGCGCTGGTGGCCGAGGTGCTGCACGGCGCGCCGTGCCGTTTCAGCGATCCGGCACGGTTCTCGCTGGCCCATGGCGGCAAGGACCGGCATCCGTTCCCGGTGCCGACGAGGGTCTACGACCACACCATCGGCGTGCTCAAGACGGCGGTGGCGCAAGCCAAGCTGGGCCGCGAGGAGAAACTGGACGCGATCCGCCGCCTGGACGCGCAGGCGCGCCTGCTCGAACCGACCGTGCGCGGGCCGTCGGTGGACGACTACATCGCCGAGGAACGCGCGCAGTCGCATGCCTATGGCGGGCGCAGTGTGTTCGGCTGGGAGCCGGTGTCACAGGCGGTCGCGGAGTGGCGCACCGCACGCGCAAAGTAAGAGCTCGGCTAGTGGTCTGAGTGCGACGCGATCGAACCGGCGGTCGGGTGTCGTGCAGGCGTCGACGGCGATTCGCCCGCGATGCGCGAGTCCATCTGCGCAACCGACCTCGTTGCAGTCGGGACTGAAGTTCCTCCCACAAGCAGGGACTTGTGGTCAGCGCTGCCGTCGGCACTCGCGCAGAAGATCACGGTTGCGCCTCTCCGGGAGTCCGCTGTCATGCCATAGCGCTGGTCGGAGGAGGGGGCGCGGTCTGAGCGCGTGCCAGGTTCCTCCCGTTCGAGCGATCGCCCGTATCATGGCCGCCCCCGGCGCACGGCGTCGGTGGCTCCGAACGACGCGTACGCCGAAGGACGTTTTCCCCAGCATGTGGTCTGCCATCAGCAACTTCGGCGACGCGGCGATGACGCTGCCGCTCGCGCTCGTCTGCGCACTGTGGCTGGCGCTGGGTAGCGCGGGATGGCGTGCTGCGGCGACGTGGCTTGGCCTGCTGGCAAGCGCCGCCGCCCTGGTCGGGGCAACCAAGATTCTCTACGCCGGCTGTGGGGTGGAACTGCGCGCGCTGCAGTTCCGGGTGATCAGTGGACACACCATGCTCGCCGCCTGCGTATGGCCGATGGCCTGCATGCTGTGCCTGCGCGCCCGTCCGCGGCCGCGGCTGGCGATCGCCTGCGGTTTCGCCATCGCCAGCGTGATCGCCATTGCCCGCGTCTACGCGCGAGCGCACAGCCTGTCCGAGGTCGCTGCCGGTGTGGTGGTCGGGGCAGCGACGACGGCGTGCTATCTGCAGTGGCGCGGTGCGCCGCAGCTGCCCGCGCGGCTGCGCATGTACGCCCTCGTGTCGGTGGTCCTGGTCGGCGCGTTGATGTACGGACGCCACGCGCCGATCCAGCATGCCATCCAGACCTATTCGCCGGCGTTGTGCGGTCGCGACAGCTGATGGCGCCGTCTTCCGTGTGCAGGCATATGCACGTGCGCTTCGCCTGTCGTATGCCTGCTCTTGACCTGCGCGTTGCTACACCCGGAGCCGATGGCCGTCGTGGCCGCTTTCAGGAGATGTATCGATGCCGGAGCAATCCACCACCACCCGTGCGCGCCGCGCCAAGCGCGAAGGCAAGGCCGGCACGACCCAGGCCGGCGAGTTCGTGCGCGAGGAAATCGACCGCGTGCGCGAGGGCAAGACCCAGGTGAAATCGACCAAGCAGGCGATCGCCATCGGCCTGTCCAAGGCGCGCCGCGCCGGGGTCAAGACCGGCGCGTCGAAGACCGCGTCGAAAGTCACCAGGAAGAAGGTTGCCCAGGAAGAGGCCAAGGGCGGCAAGCAGGCCAAGCCGTCGCCAACGCGCTCGCGCGGCGCCAAGAAGGCGCTGAAGACCGCCAGCAAGGGCAAGAGCGCGACGCAGACCGTGGGCAGCCAGGCGCTGTCGACGCAGACCAAGCGCGCGGCGAAGAAGCGTAGCGCCAGCAGCCGCTCGGCCGCGGCGAAGAAGGCCGCACAGACCAAGGGCGCGACGGTGCGCAAGAGCGCGGCCAAGAAGGCCGCGAAGACCCGGGCCAAACAGGCCGGCACGCGGACGGCCGCCGCGAAGAAGATCTCGGCGAAGACCGCTTCGGCCAGGAAGGCGCCGGCCAAGAAGGCGGCGAGCAAGAAGGCGGCGAGCAAGACTTCTTCGGCAAAGAAGACTGCGACCAAGAAGACGGCCTCGAAGAAGACGGCATCCAGGAAGACAGCGTCGAAAAAGTCGACGGCGAAAACCGCGGTCGCCAGGAAGACACCAGCGAAGAAGAGCGCATCCAGCAAACGCACGACCAGCAAGCGCGCAGGCAAGACGTCGTCCTTGCGCACACGCGGTTCGCGCTCGAGCGGCTAGTCGCTCCATGGCGCGCGGCGGCGGATGCCACCGCCGCGCGTCGACGCATCCGCGATCGGCGCGACTCGCCGGGGTCTTACAGTTCGGTGTACTTGGTGATGCGGCCCTTGGCGCGCTCCACCGGATACTTGGCGGCGTTGGCCAGCATCTTGCGTTGCGCGGCGTCGATCGGATCGATCTCCAGCTTGTCGCACAACTGGACCAGATACAGCAGCACGTCGGCGATCTCGCTGCCGACCTGCTGCTTTTTTTCTGCAGACAGTTGCCGGCTCTGCGCATCGTCCAGCCACTGGAAGTGCTCCAGCAATTCCGCCGCTTCCACCGACAGCGCCGCGGCGAGATTGCGCGGACTGTGGAACTGACCCCAGTCGCGGGCGTCGGCGAAGGCGCGCTGGGCGGCCTGCAGGTCGTGGAGGCTGTCGGGCATGGCATCGGCTCGCAGTGGGGACGGCGCATGGTAAAGCAGCAATCACGCGCGCAGGCACTGCGGTCGCGACATCGGACTCACGGCGTGGTCACCGACGATGCACGGCATCGGCGGCGACACTGCGGGCACGTGTTCGCAGACGAAAGGACCTACCCATGCAAGCTCTGACCTATCACGGCACCCGGGACGTGCGCGTGGAAACCGTTCCCGACCCGGTGCTGGTCGAGACCGACGACATCATCCTGCGCGTCACCGCCACCGCGATCTGCGGCTCGGACCTGCATCTGTACCGCGGCAAGATCCCCGATCTGCACACCGGCGACGTGCTCGGGCACGAGTTCATGGGCGTGGTGGAAGACGTCGGCCCGGACGTGCAGCGGGTGAAGAAGGGCGACCGCGTGGTGATCCCGTTCGTGATCGCCTGCGGCGAGTGCTTCCATTGCCGCCTGACCGAATACGCCGCCTGCGAGACCACCAACACCGGCAAGGGCGCGGCGCTGAACCAGAAGGGCATCCGCCCGCCGGCGGCGCTGTTCGGCTACAGCCATCTGTACGGCGGCGTGGCCGGTGGCCAGGCGGAGTACGTGCGCGTGCCCAAGGCCAATGTCGGCCCGTTGGTGGTGCCGGACGTGTTGCATGACGAGCAGGTGCTGTTCCTGTCCGACATCCTGCCTACCGGCTACCAGGCGGCGGTCAACGCGGGCGTGCGTCAGGGCAGTACCGTGGCGATCTTCGGCGCCGGCCCGGTCGGGCTGATGACCGCGGCCTGCTGCCGCATGCTCGGCGCCGAGCGGATCTTCATGGTCGATCGCTATCCGTACCGGCTCGACTTCGCCCAGCGCACCTACGGGGTGATTCCGCTGAACTTCGAGGAGATCGACGATCCGGCCGACATCATCGTCGGCCAGACCGACGGGCGTGGCGTGGACGCCAGCATCGACGCGGTAGGCTTCGAGGCCAAGGGCAGCACGGTGGAGACGGTGATGGCCACGCTGAAGCTGGAAGGCAGCAGCGGCACGGCGCTGCGCCAGTGCATCGCCGCCACCCGCCGCGGTGGCACGGTCAGCGTGCCGGGCGTGTATGCCGGCTTCATCCACGGCTTCCTGTTCGGCGATGCCTTCGACAAGGGGCTGAGCTTCAAGATGGGCCAGACCCATGTGCAGCGTTTCATGCCCGAACTGCTGGAGCACATCGGCGAGGGCCGGCTGCGGCCCAACGAGATCATCACCCACCGCCTGAGCCTGGCCGAGGCGGCGCAGGGGTATTCGATCTTCGACAAGAAGGAGCAGGACTGCCGCAAGGTGATCCTGACGCCGTGACCGTGGTGTGGCCGGGTGCCCCATGGCGGGTCACCCGGCCCGCGCCTGAAGGTGTCGGAACGGGTGTAAAGCATGGTGCGTTGCACCACCTGCGAGGCGGTCCTGCGCCCCTGGGCATGGGCGTTCGGCCTGCCTGGCGCGAGTGGGGGACATAGCGCCAGCCGTCCGTCGCGAGCAGGTGAAGATTTCACACCCCCTTCACCTTGCTCCGATGTAGACGCGCCGCCCCGAGGCTCGGGATAAGTTTTTCCCGCCGTCGCCGTCAGGCGCCCACGCGGGAGTGGCCCGCCCGCTTCTTGTCAAGTGCGTGACAAGCTTTTTGACCACGAATCAATCACTTGGATGTTCCGGTGCGGTGAGGGTGGCATCGGTGGCTTGTCCACAGGGGGTGTGGATGACTTCTGCATAAGGTTGTGGATAAGGCCGATGCCGGCCCGTGACACAACAGTGTCAAGAGGGGTGGCGAAAAATTGACCAGGCGATTTTGCGGCCGCCAGTGGGCCGCACCTTGGGGCCTGTGCCGTGACCTCGCAGGGGGCATATCCGGGGCGCGGTCGGGGCGGTGGCGACGGGCGCCGATCGCCTCGCGGTCGTGTCGGTGCCTGTGCGGCACGGCAGTCCTGAGAACGCGCGGGCGCGACCATCAGGCGAGGGTGTGGCTGCCCCGGGGCAATGGCATCGCCAGCGTGTCGAAGATCCTGGATCGCGACCAGCGTGTGGCCCCGGGTTCCGCGTGAAGCCGGCGCCCTGTCAGCTTTCCCGGCATCGCCATGGCGCCAGCCGTGCGGCGCCATGGCGGGAACCGCTGCCCTGCTCAGGCCAGCAGGCGCAGCTTCGGCTCGCGGCTCCACTGCCGGGTCTTGGCCGCGGTCACGAAGCCCTTGCTGTCGCTGGCTTCGACCACCCCGGCATCCTTTTGCACATTGCCGGCCTTCAGCAGCGGCTGCGCGCCGGCGTCGGCGGCGATCGCCTTGAGGTGGGCGAAGGCATTGCTGACGAAGTCGATGGCCGCCGACTCCTTGCTCAGCCGCTTGCCGGCCTCGGTCGACAGCACCACCGCCACCGCGTCGAACACGAACGACGGCGTGCCGGCCAGCTGGCCGTCGGCGGTTAGGCGTTTGCCGTCGCTGAGGACGGCGCCGCCGAGCTTGGGCGCGACGATCTTGACCGCCGCGCCGGCGTCGGTGGCGGCCTTGCGCAGGTCGCGCACCAGTTTCGCGTCAGAGCCCTCGTCGATCAGGATGCCGATCGCGCGGCCCTGCAGGGTCGGCTTCATGCGGCCGATGAGCTGCAGCGCTGGCGACAGCGGCAGGTCCTGCGGCGCGACCGCGGCCGGCGGCGCCGGCGGCAGCGCGTCCAGGCCGAGGCCGTCGGCGACGCGCTGCGCCAGCTTGGGATCGACGTGGCGCAGGTGTCCGACCACCGCCTCGCGCACGTGCGCGGTGTCGACCTTGGACAGCTCGAACACCAGCGCCGAGGCCACGTGCGCCTGCTCCGGCTGCGTCTGGCTGCGGTAGAACATCCGTGCCTGGCTGTAGTGGTCGGCGAAGCTCTCGGCACGCACACGGCCCTTGGCGCCGTCGTCGGGCTGGGTGCGGTGGCTGACGAAGCCGCGCGCGGTCTCGCGCGGGCTGTCGGCCTGCAGCGAGCTGGGTTCGTAGGCGACGCGGCCCTTGGGCACGCCCATCTGCATGTGGCCGTCGCGCTGCATGTTGGCGAACGGGCACTTCGGCGCGTTGATCGGCAACTGGTGGAAGTTGGGCCCGCCCAGGCGGCTGAGCTGGGTGTCCAGGTACGAGAACAGGCGGCCCTGCAGCAGCGGGTCGTTGGAGAAATCGATGCCGGGCACGATGTTGGCCGGGCAGTACGCCACCTGCTCGGTTTCGGCGAAGAAGTTGTCCGGCCAGCGGTCCAGCACCATGCGCCCGACGATCTGCAGCGGCACCAGTTCCTCCGGGATCAGCTTGGTGGCGTCCAGATGGTCGAACGGGAAGGCGTCGGCCTGTTCCTGGGTGAACAACTGCACGCCCAGTTCCCATTCCGGGAAGTCGCCGCGCTCGATCGCCTCGAACAGGTCGCGGCGGTGGAAGTCCGGGTCGGCGCCGGCCAGCTTCACCGCCTCGTCCCAGATCGTGGACTGCAGGCCGAGCTTCGGCCGCCAGTGGAACTTGACGAAGGTGCTGCGGCCCTCGGCGTCGAGCAGGCGGAAGCTGTGGATGCCGAAGCCTTCCATCATGCGCAGCGAGCGCGGGATGGTGCGGTCGCTCATCGCCCACATGATCATGTGCAGCGATTCGGGCATCAGCGAGACGAAGTCCCAGAATGTGTCGTGCGCGCTGGCCGCCTGCGGAAAGCCGCGGTCCGGCTCCATCTTCACCGCGTGGATCAGGTCGGGGAACTTCAGCGCGTCCTGGATGAAGAACACCGGGATGTTGTTGCCCACCAGGTCCCAGTTGCCTTCCTTGGTGTAGAACTTGACCGCGAAGCCGCGCACGTCGCGCGGCGTGTCTACCGAGCCGGCGCCGCCGGCGACGGTGGAGAAGCGGGTGAACACCGGGGTCTTCACTCCGACCTCGGTGAGCAGCGAGGCGGTGGTGTACTTGGCCAGCGACTTGGTCAGTTCGAAGTAGCCGTGTGCGGCGCTGCCGCGTGCGTGCACGATGCGTTCGGGGATGCGCTCGTGGTCGAAGTGGGTGATCTTCTCGCGCAGGATGAAGTCTTCCAGCAACGTCGGCCCGCGCGGCGTGGCACGCAGCGAGTTCTGGTTGTCGGCGACCGGAATGCCCTGGTTGGTGGTCAGCGGCGGATGCGTGCCGCCGGCCTGCTGGTGCAGTTCGTCGCCATGGCCGCACTGGTCGGCGGGCGCGGCGGTGGAGGCGAGGGCGGTGGACGATGCGGAATCGCTGGGCGTGCGCTTGCGGCTGGCCATGGGAGATCGCTCCGGTGCGTGGCGGAAGAAGGCGTCGCGGTGGGGTGCCCGGTGCGTGAGGATGCGGGCGCGGCGGAAGTCCCGATCCTGGGCGGCGCGGCGTGAACGAGCCGTGCAACGCGCCGCATCGCGCGCACTTGTCTACCTCGGTACGCGCATTGCGCACGCATAAAAAAACCCAGCCTCGCGCACGAGGCTGGGTCTCGGGTGCAGCGTCGAACGAGAACGCGGCTCAGACCACCGCGTCTTCCTTGTACGCATCCACCGGGATGCACGCGCACATCACGTTCTTGTCGCCGTACACGTTGTCCACGCGCGCCACCGGCGGCCAGTACTTCTGCTGTTTCAGCGTCGGCAGCGGGAACGCGGCCAGCTCGCGCGGGTAGGCGTGGGTCCACTCGCTGGCGGTGACCTGCGCGGCGGTGTGCGGCGCGTGCTTGAGCGGATTGTCCTCGCGGTCCAGGCGGCCGTCCTCGATCGCGGCGATCTCCTCGCGGATCTGGATCATCGCGTCGATGAAACGGTCCAGCTCGTGCTGCGATTCGCTCTCGGTCGGCTCCACCATCAGCGTGCCGGCGACCGGGAAGCTCAGCGTCGGCGCGTGGAAGCCGAAGTCGATCAGGCGCTTGGCGATGTCCTCGGCGCCGATGCCGCTGGTCTTCTCCAGCGGGCGCACGTCGAGGATGCACTCGTGCGCGACCAGGCCGTTGCGGCCGGTGTACAGCGTCTTGTAGTACGGCGCCAGGCGCTTGGCGATGTAGTTGGCGTTGAGCAGCGCCACCTGGGTGGCCTTGCGCAGCCCGCTGTTGCCCATCATGGTGATGTACATCCAGCTGATCGGCAGGATCGAGGCCGAGCCGAAGCTGGCGGCCGAGACCATGCCGACGTCGCCGTCGCCTCCGAGCGTGCGCGGCAGGTACGGCGCCAGATGTGCCTTCACCGCGCACGGGCCGACGCCGGGGCCGCCACCGCCGTGCGGGATGCAGAAGGTCTTGTGCAGGTTCAGGTGCGACACGTCCGAGCCCCACTTGCCGGGCTTGGCCAGGCCGACCAGCGCGTTCATGTTGGCACCGTCGGTGTAGACCTGGCCGCCGTGCGCGTGCACCGCTTCGCAGATCGCCACCACGTCTTCCTCGAACACGCCGTGGGTGGACGGGTAGGTGATCATCAGCGCGGCCAGGCGGTCCGAGTACTTCTCGGCCTTGGCGCGGATGTCGGCGACGTCGACGTTGCCGTTGCCGTCGCACTTGGTCACCACCACGGTCATGCCGCACATCTGCGCCGAGGCCGGGTTGGTGCCGTGCGCCGATTCGGGGATCAGGCAGATGTCGCGATGGCCTTCGCCGCGCGCGCGGTGGTAGGCGCGGATCGCCAGCAGGCCGGCGTACTCGCCCTGCGCGCCCGAGTTGGGCTGCAGGCTGACCGCGTCGTAGCCGGTGCACTCGACCAGCATCGCTTCCAGTTCGTCGATCAGCTGCTTGTAGCCGACGCTCTGCTCGGCCGGGGCCAGCGGATGGATCGCGCCGAACTGCGGCCAGGTCACCGGGATCATCTCGGCGGTGGCGTTGAGCTTCATGGTGCAGCTGCCCAGCGGGATCATGGTGCGATCCATCGCCAGGTCCTTGTCGGCCAGCGCGCGCATGTAGCGCAGTAGTTCGTGCTCGCTGTGGTGGGTGTTGAACACCGGGTGCTGCAGGAACGCGCTGTGCCGCAGCAGCTGCGGCGGCAGCGCATCGGCGGTGGCGGCATCGAGCGCGTCCACGTCGGCCTGCGCGCCGAACAGCTGCGCCAGTGCGACCACGTCGGCGCGGGTGGCGGTCTCGTCCAGGCTGATGCCCAGCGACGCGCTGTCGATCGCGCGCAGGTTGATGCCGGCCGCACGCGCCTTGGCGTGGATGGCCTCGGCATCGACGCCGGTGACGTGCAGGGTGTCGAAGAAGCGCTCGCCGACAGCGACGCCGGCGCCGCGCAGCGCTGCGGCGAGGATCGCGGCCAGGCGGTGGGTGCGGCGGGCGATGCGCACCAGGCCCTCGGGGCCGTGGTACACCGCGTACATCGAGGCCATCACCGCCAGCAGCACCTGCGCGGTGCAGATGTTGGAGGTGGCCTTCTCGCGGCGGATGTGCTGCTCGCGGGTCTGCAGGGTGAGGCGATAGGCGGCGTTGCCGGCGGCGTCGATCGACACGCCGATCAGGCGGCCCGGCATCGAACGCTTGTAGGCGTCGCGGCAGGCCATGAACGCGGCATGCGGGCCGCCGAAGCCGAACGGCACGCCGAAGCGCTGCGAGTTGCCGACCACGATGTCCGCGCCCCATTCGCCGGGTGCGGCGATCAGGGTCAGCGCGAGCAGGTCGGTGGCGACGGCGACCAGGCCGCCTTGCGCGTGCACCGCGTCGGCCAGCGCCTTGTGGTCGCCGATGTGGCCGAAGCTGTCCGGATACTGCAGCAGCACGCCGAAGCATTCGGCCTGCAGGGCTTCCTCCGGCGTGCCCACGCGCAGCACGATGCCCAGCGGCTCGGCGCGGGTGCGCAGCAGTTCCAGGGTCTGCGGGTGCACCGCGTCGTGCACGAAGAAGGTGTCGGACCTGGACTTGGCCGAGCGCTTGGCCAGGGTCATCGCCTCGGCCGCGGCGGTGGCTTCGTCCAGCAGCGAGGCGTTGGCGATTTCCATGCCGGTGAGGTCGGCGCACATGGTCTGGAAGTTGATCAGCGCTTCCATGCGGCCCTGCGAGATCTCCGCCTGGTACGGGGTGTAGGCGGTGTACCAAGCCGGGTTCTCGAGGATGTTGCGCAGGATCACCTTCGGCGTGTGGGTGCCGTAGTAGCCCTGGCCGATGAAGCTGCGGAACACGGTGTTCTTGTCGGCGATGGCGCGGATCTTGGCCAGCGCCTCCTCCTCGGTGATGGCGTCGGGCAACGCCAGCGCGGCGGGCGACTTGATGTTGCCAGGCACGATGGCGTCGGTCATCGCCTCCAGCGAGTCGTGGCCGACGGTGCGCAGCATGTGCGCGATCTCGGCGTCGTTCGGGCCGATGTGGCGCTCGATGAAGGCGCAGTGGTGTTCGAGGTCGCGCAGCGAAGAGGTGTGAGACATGGCAGTCGTCCGGCTGAGGAAGGCACGAGGAGGCGGGGACGCGCGCAAGGCCGTCGTCGGGCCGCAGCGGCGGGCACGATCGACGGGAAGCACGCGTCTTCCCAATGCCCCTCTGTCCTTTTGCCTGAGAGTTTGGAAGCGGCGGCTGGCGCTGCGCTTCGTGCCCCTTCGGCGCCGGGTTTGACCGGTCTCTCCAGAGTCTTGGTGCGGGTGGTATCGGGCCTGAGCGATTACGGGCGTTTGCGCCTTCGGCAGCGGGTCGCCCCGCTTCTCCCACCTTGCTGCGCCGCGATTATAACGTGGCCGGCGGCGCCCACGGCGGGCCGCACGCACCCACGCCAGCCTGAATGGGCGAGCCGCGGCGGATGCGCGCCTGCGGCCGCAGCGCGTATCATGGCCGCACTCCCTTTTCTCGCGCCCGTCCATGCCGGACGGCGTCGCCGCGCGTGCGTCCGTCCTGCGGCCGCCGCGGCCGGCTTTCAGGATGATGTCCCCATGACGCTCCCGTCCGTGTCCACACGCCGCATGGCCCTGTTGCTGGCCGGGCTGGCGATGTTCGGTCCGTTCTCCATCGACACGATCTTCCCGGCGTTCCCGCAGCTGGCGCAGCGCCTGCATGCCGATCCGGTGGCGATCCAGCAGACGGTGAGCGTGTACCTGCTGGCCTACGCGCTGATGGGCCTGGCCCACGGGCCGCTGTCCGACGCCTTGGGACGGCGCAGGGTGATCGTGGCCGGGCTGGTCGTGTTCATCCTGGCCTCGGCCGGCTGTGCGCTGTCGCGCGACCTGCCGACCCTGCTGGTGTTCCGCGCGCTGCAGGGTGTGTCGGCCGGGGTCGGCATGATCGTCGGGCGGGCGGTGATCCGCGACCTGTTTCACGGCGACGATGCGCAGCGGTTGATGAGCCAGGTGTCGATGCTGTTCGGCATCGCCCCGGCGATCGCGCCGATCATCGGCGGCTGGATCCTGGGCAGCGGCCGCGGCTGGCCGACGATCTTCTGGTTCCTGGTCGGCTTCTCCTCGTTGCTGCTGGTCGCTACCCTGCGCTGGATGCCGGAGACCCATCCGCCGCAGGCGCGCACGCCGCTGGCGCCGCGCACGCTGCTGCGCGACTACATCGGCATCGCGCTCAATCCGCGCTTCCAGCGCCTGGCCGCGGCCGGCGCGTTCAATTTCGGCGGGGTGTTCCTGTACATCGCCTCGGCGCCGGTGTTCATGATCGACCTGCTGGGCAAGACCGAGCGCGACTTCGCCTGGCTGTTCCTGCCCACCATCGGCGGCATGACCCTGGGCGCGTTCCTGTCCGGGCGCATGGCAGGGCGGCTCGGGCCGATGCGCCAGGTGCGCTTCGGCTTTGTCTGCTGCGGCCTGTCGATGGCCGGCAACGTCGCCTACACCGCGCTGGCGCCGGCCATCGCGCTCCCGTGGGCGGTGCTGCCGATCTTCTTCGCCGGGCTGGGCACCGCGCTGATCTTCCCGATCCTGGCGCTGGCGGTGCTGGACATGTATCCGCGCCAGCGCGGGCTGGCCTCGTCGCTGCAGGCCTTCACCCAGTTGATGGTCACCGTGCTGGTAGCCGGGGTGCTGTCGCCGCTGCTCAGCGGCCATGCGCTGCACCTGGCGCTGGGCTCGGGCGCGTTCTTCCTGCTCGGCTGGGGTTTCTGGCGCTGGGAGCGGCGCAGCGGCAAGCGCCTGCCGCGGCCGGACGCGCAGGTGCCGCGGCTGGAACCGGCCGACCCGCTGTGAGCATCGCCGCGGTTGGGCTATCGTCGTCGGGTCATCGTTGAGGAAACCGCATGTCCATCCAGTCCAAGCAGCGCCGCGACCTGCGCAAGAAGCTGGCAGAGCGCCTGCGCCACCGCGCCGAGGGCGCCGTACCGGCCACGCACATCGAACCGCATGCGGAACTGCGCGACCAGCAGCGCACCTTGCTGGCCGGCATCGTGCGCCGCGACGGCGAGTGGGTGCTGGGCATGGACGGGCGCATCGCCGGGCAGAGCGAGAGCGCCGCGCAGGTGCTGTCGCTGATCATGCAGGCGGCGGAGCTGCACGAGCGCGCCGGCACGCCGGTGCGGCTGATGTACTCGGACGCGCTGAAGGACGCGGCGCAGGCCGATGCGCAGGCGCAGGGCCTGAGCTTCGAGGAGTTCAAGACGCGCCACGCCCAGGTCATGCGTCGCGACGACGGCGCGGCGGCTCCGGCTTGAGGTCATGGGCCAGAGCGCCGGCCAGGCTGCGCAGGAGGCCGTGTCGCTGGCGCGGGTGCGGCGCCGCGACGGCATCGCGCTGATCCAGGCGCACCGCGCCAGCGTCGCCCTGCATCACCCGTGGACCTACCCGTTCACCGATGTGCCCGGCTTCGAGGCCTGGTACGCGCAGACTCTGGACGGCAGCAACATCGCGTTACTGGCGCGCGAACGCAGCAGCGGCGCGCTCGCCGGCCTGTTCACCTTCAGCCAGGTGGTCGGCGGCTGTTTCCAGAGCGCCTACCTCGGCTACCACGCTATGGCCGGCTGCGAAGGTCGCGGACTGATGACGCATGCGCTGCGCCTGTGCGTGGCTTACGCGTTCGCCGAACTGGGCCTGCACCGGGTGGAAGCCAACATCCAGCCGGACAACACCCGCTCGCTGGCGCTGGCGCAGCGCGCCGGCTTCCGCCGCGAAGGCTATTCGCCACGCTACCTGCGCATCGGCGGGGTGTGGCGCGACCACGAGCGCTGGGCGCGGCTGGCGGACGACTGAGCTGGCGGTGGCCCATGCGGCTGGCAGCGCTCAATGCCGAGACGGTGGCGTGGTCGGGGCCGGCGTAGGGGATGCGGGCGAGGTGGTTTGCGCCGAGACAGGCGCCGACGCCTCCCACCCGCACATCCGCCCCTGGTTCTGTTGCTTGAGCCATTCCTGCATCGGCGCGAAGTATTCCAGCAGCGGGCCGGCGTCGATGCGCTCGCTGCCGGTCAGTTCCTTGAGCGTGGCCTGCCACGGCTGGCTGGCGCCACGTTGCAGCATCGACCAGAACTTCTGCCCGGCTTCCTTGTTGCCGTAGAAGGTGCACTCGTACAGCGGGCCCTTGTAGCCGGCGGCGTCGCACAGGCTCTTGTAGAACTGGAACTGCAGGATGTGCGAGAGGAAGTAGCGGGTGTAGGGGGTGTTGGCCGGCACGTGGTACTTGGCGCCGGGGTCGAAGAAGTCCTCGCCGCGCGGTGTCGCCGGTGCCACGCCCTGGTACTTGGCCTTCAGCTCCCACCAGGCCTGGTTGTAGCGGTCCGGGGCGATCGAGCCGTCGAACACGCCCCAGCGCCAGCGGTCGATCATCAGCCCGAACGGCAGGAACGCGACCTTGCTCAACGCCATGCGCATCTGCGCGTTGATCAGCGCCTCGCGGCCCACCTGGGGCGCGTCGACCAGGCCGATCGAATGCAGGTACTGCGGGGTCATCGCCAGCACCACGGTGTCGCCGATGGCTTCGTGGAAGCCGTCGTTGGCTCCCGCCTGGAACAGCGGCGGCAGCGGGTTGTAGGCCAGGTCGTAATAGACGTGGCCGAGTTCGTGGTAGATGGTGGTGAAGTCCTCTTCGTTCGGCTTGACGCACATCTTGGTGCGCACGTCGCCGGCCATGTCCATGTCCCAGGCGCTGGCGTGGCAGACCACGTCGCGGTCCAGCGGCTTGATGAACTGGCTGCGCGTCCAGTAGCTGTCGGGCAGCTTGGGCATCGCCAGCGAGGTGTAGAAGTCCTGCGCGCGCTCGGTCATCTGCCGTGCGCTGAGCAACTGCGCCTCGCGCTGGGCCATGAACCGCGCGTCCACCGAGATGTCGCCGTTGCGCCGCGCCAGCGCCGCGCTCAGGTTGCCCTGGTACTGCCGCTCCAGTGCGTCGGTGATGTCCAGGCTGCCGGCGCCGGGGTAGGGCTGCAGCAGGTCCCACAGGTTGCTCCAGTCCTGCTGCCACATGTTGCCGAGCAGGTGCGCCGGCAGCAGGCCGCCGGCCAGTTCGCCCTTGTCCTTGCCGTATTCGGCGTCGAGCTTGCCGCGCGCGTAGCAGTGCAGTTGTTCGTACAGCGGCTTGACCTGGGTCCACAGCCGGTCGGTCTCGGCGGCGAGCTGTGCCGGTGGCATGTCGTAGCCGCTGCGCCACAGTGCGCCGGTGTCGGCGTAGCCCATGTCGCGCGCGCCTTCGTTGACCAGTTCGACGAAGCGCTGGTAGTCCTTGCGCATCGGTTGCACGGCGGCGTGCCAGCCCTGCCAGGCGTCCAGTTGCTGGTCGTAGTCGCGACTGCGGCGCAGCACGTCCTCCAGTTCGCCCAACTGCCGGCAGCGGCGCGCGTCGCCCTCGCCGGTGCAGTAGGACGCGGCACCGTACGCGCCTTCCATCTTCGTCGCCAGCGCGGCCAGTTCGCCCAGCCGTGCCGGATCGCGTGGCGCCGGCATCGCGGTCATCTGCTGCAGCAGGCGCAGTGCGCGTGCGCTGTCGGCCGACATCGGCTTGCCGTCGTAGCGCCGGGCCTGCGCGATCCAGCCGTTGAGCGTGGTCAGCCAGCGCGCGTTGGCCCTGGCCGCCAGTCGCTCGCTGTCGCCGTTGATGTAGGTCGCCGACAGCCACTGCGCCGCGGTCAGTTCCGGCAGCAGCGCGCGGTACTCCTCGTTGATACGGGCGACGAACTGGTCGGCGCTCTCGCCCTGGGGCTGGGCCGCGGCGGGGGCGGCGGTCTCGGCCGCGGGTTCCTTGCGGCAGGCGGACAGCGTCAGCAGGCTCGCGCCGAGGCACAGCGCGAGCAGCGGAGAGCGATGGGTCACGGCGAATCCTTGCAGGGCGATTGCCCGGAAGGCTAGTGGCCCGCCCGCACCGCCGCAAGTTCGGGCGGCGCGCTCTGGGTCGCGCCGCCGCGTCCGCTTACGCCACGCCCGCGCGTGGGCCGGCGGTCATTGCGGTTTGGCGCACTGCGCGAATAGGTCGCGCGCATGGTCGTAGACGCCGGTCCTGACCTGCATCAGGCCCAGCACCGACGGGAACAGGTTGTCCTGGTCGGCGTAGCGACGCGACCGCGCCTGCAGGCAGGCCAGGTCCAGGCCGCGCGCGCTGGCGAAGCCGGGCGAGAACCACATCACCATCGGCACGTGGGTCTGCTCCTGCGGCGCGATCGCGTAGGGCACGCCATGCAGGTACAGGCCCTTCTCGCCCAGCGACTCGCCGTGGTCGGAGAGGTAGATCATCGCCGTGTCGTAGTCGGGCATTGCCTGCAGCGCGTCGATGGTGCGCGCCAGCAGGTGGTCGGTGTACAGCAGCGAATTGTCGTAGGCGTTGGTGATCAGTTCGCGGCTGCAGTTGCCCAGGTCGGCGGTGTCGCAGGTCGGGGTGAAGCGGCGGAACGCGGCCGGGTAGCGCTCGAAGTAGCTGGGGCCGTGGCTGCCGAGCTGGTGCAGCACCACCACGCGGTCGCCGGGCTTGGCGCGCACCTGCGCGGCCAGGTCCTGCAGCAGGATCTCGTCCATGCAGCGTCCGTCCTTGCACAGCTGCGGATCCTTGGCGTCGTCCAGGTGCTGGATCTGCAGGCCGTCGCACACGCCCTTGCAGCCGGACTGGTTGTCGCGCCACAGCGTGCTGATGCCGGCGTGCTCGAGCACGTGCAGCAGCGACTGGTGCTTGCGGATGTTGCTCTCGTTGTAGTCGTGGCGGCCGAACGGCGAGAACATGCACGGCACCGACACCTCGGTGCTGGTGCCGCAGGAGTGCATGTCGGGGAAATTGATCACGTCGCGCTTGGCCAGCTCCGGCGTGGTCTGCCGCGCATAGCCGTTGAGGCCCCAGTTCTGCGCGCGGGCGGTTTCGCCCAGCACCACCACCAGCAGCCGCGGCTTGCTGCCCGGCGCACGGGCGGTGGCCTTGGCGTCGTGTTCCAGCGGCAGCTTCGGCGCCTTGCGCGTGGGGCTGTCGGACTTGAAGTTCTGCCGCAGCGCGACCAGGTAATTGATCGGCGTGGCCAGGTAGCGGATCTCGCGATGGTTGCGCATCATCGCCGACAGGTCCTGGAACGACAGCATCGCAGCGACGCCGCCCAGCGCCAGCATGCCGATCAGGAAGCCGGCGCGGATCGCCAGCGCCTTCAGCGGCGAACGCCGGATCAGCCGCACCCGCCACAGCACCAGGATTGGCAGCGCCGCGTAGAACAGCAGCGGCGCGATCAGCGCCGGGGTCATCAGCTCGCGCGATTCCTTGTGGTCGGTGGCCAGCACGTTGCGCAGCATGTCCGCGTCCAGGTAGACGCTGTAGCTGTTCATGTAGTGCGCGGCGAACGCGGTGGTGATCAGCAGCACCGTCAGCACCGGCTTGGCGATGCCGCGCCACAGCAGCAGGCCCAGCAGCAGGCCGTGCACCGCCAGCAGCAGCAGGAACAGCGACAGCGCCAGCTTCACGTCGCCGCCATGGCCGCTCATCGCGCTGCGCCAGAACATGCCGTTGCAGGCCAGGGCGAAGAACGCGCTGGCCGCCAGCGCCAGCATCTCGTTGCTCAACTGCGGACGCCAGGCCCACCAGCGGGCGCGGGAGGCGGTGGACGGCGAGGGCGGGGCGACGGAATGGCTCATACGGCTGAATCGTTGGTAGTGGAAGGGCGTCGATCGGCCTGCGACAGGGTCGCGCGCGGCCACAGCATCGCCCGGTACAGGCCCAGTGCCACGCCCCAGCACAGGGCCAGCGTCCACAGGTCGTGCGACATGAAATGCGCGCCGCGCAGCTGTTGGCCGAGACCGAACAGCAGGCCTCCCCCGAGGCCGATCGCCAGCGCTGGCCAACGCCAGGCCGGCTTGAGCGCCAGCGCGACGAAGTACAGCCCCACCCAGGCATAGCCGGCACTGGAATGACCGGCGGGGAAGCATACCCCGCGCGGCATGCCCGCCGGGCGGGTCTCGAACAGGCCCACGAAGATCCGCTCGCCTCCGTAGCGGGTCAGGTCCCAGGGGCAGTCCATGTGGGTCACCGACTTCAGCAGCGACACCACGCCGGTGCTCAGCGCCACCGCCAGCAGCAGGTACAGCAGCGGCAGCCGGTAGCGGCGGGCATCCGGACGGCGCCAGGCCCACACCGCCAGCGCGGCGGTCACCGCCCATGCCGCCGCGCTCAGCATCTTGCCGTCGTGGTGGATCAGGCTACGGGTCAGCGCCGCATCCTTCAGCGCCCACTGCCCGCCTTCCCAGCGATACAGCAGGTCGGCGATCCAGAAATCCCCGCCCAGGCCCATCAGCACGCCACTGGCCAGCAGCACCAGCGCCAGCGGCATCCAGAGGTGGAACAAATAGAAATGCCGGCGTGCGCCGAGGTGGGGCGCCGCCGCAGCGGACAATCGCAGGGGCGTACTGATCATGGTCGACGAAAGCGGCCAGGGACGGCGGGAAAGTGGGGGCATGGTCGGGTTGCCGGTGTCGGATAGCTGTCGGAACTGTCGGTGAGAGGGCCAGGGCTTCAGCGAAGGTTGCGCACCGCCGCACTGATGCAAGCGCCGGGCCACGCGTACCGGCGGCCGGCGCGGAAGGCAGCCTGACGTCGCCGTGTTGGGATCCTTTCCAGGTTTTATTGAGATTCGATCAAGGCGCGCGGCCGTTCTGACGGCGTTCCGACACGCTTCCGCTAGCATGGGCAGGTCCGTCCCCCGAATTCGAGCGCGCCCATGCGGCTGCTGGTCATAGAAGACAACCGGAACCTGGTCGCCAACCTGTTCGACTACTTCGAGGTGCGCGGCCACACCCTGGACGCGGCGCCCGATGGCGTGACCGGCCTGCACCTGGCCACCACCCAGCGCTACGACGCGCTGATCCTGGACTGGATGCTGCCGCGCCTGGACGGGCAGCAGGTGCTGCGTGCGCTGCGCGAGGAACACCATGCCGACGTGCCGGTGATCATGCTGACCGCGCGCGACGAGCTGCCGGACAAGATCGCCGGCTTCCGTGCCGGTGCCGACGACTACCTGACCAAGCCGTTCGCGCTGCCGGAACTGGAAGTGCGGCTGGAAGCGCTGCTGGTGCGCGCCAGCGGCCGCGGCCGCAGCAAGCTGCTGCGCGTGGGCGACCTGCAGCTGGACCTGTCCACGCTGGAAGTGACCCGCGGCGGGCGCACCCTGCACCTGTACCCGGCCTGCCGCAAGCTGCTGGAGGTGCTGATGCAGGCCAGCCCGGCCGCGGTCACCCGCGATCGCCTGGAGCAGGCGCTGTGGGGCGACGAGCCGCCGGACGGGGACATGCTGCGCTCGCACATCTACGACCTGCGCCGCAGCGTCGACGGCCCGTTCGCGGCCAAGCTGATCCACACCCTACCGCGTATCGGCTACCGCCTGGCGGTGGTCGGCCCCCACGAGGGCGAGCATGCCGACTAGGGCCGGGCTGCGGCAGCGGCTGACCCTGTGGCTGGTGGGCTACGCGGCGCTGCTGTCGCTGGCGGTGTTCGTGCATGGCTACATCGTCAACGACCAGGCCGAGCAGCTCACCTGGCGCTCGTTGCTGACTTCCGAACTGGACCACTTCCTGGCGCGCAGCGCGGCCGACCCGGACTATCGCTGGATCGACACCCGCACCGTGAGCCTGTACGGCGACGAGGGTGGCGCACCGCTGCCGCCGGCAGTGACGGCGCTGGGTCCGGGCCTGCACGACGAAGTGCAACTGGAAGGCAGCGAGAAGGTGGTGCTGGTGCAGGACGTGCGCGGCCGCCGCCTGGCGCTGGCGCTGGACATCACCGAACTGCACGACCATGAGGACAACCTGGCGCTGTGGATGCTGGTGTCCAACGCGGTGGCGGTGCTGCTGCTCGGCGCGCTGGTGGCCTGGGGCATGGGCCGGGTGGTGCAGCCGCTGATCGACATGGCCCAGCGCATCGGCAGCCTGCGCCCGGACCGGCCCGGGCAGCGCATCGAGGTGCATCCGCGCGCCAGCGCCGAGCAGGTGGTGATCGCCGAAGCGCTGAACGACTACCTGGCGCGCAACGACCTGTTCGTGGAGCGCGAGCGCGCCTTCATCGACAGCACCAGCCACGAACTGCGCACGCCGGTGGCGGTGATCGGCGGCGCCGCCGAGCTGGCGCTGGAGCAGCACGACGTACCGCCCAGCGTGCGCAACCAGTTGCTGCGCATCCGCCGCACCGCCAACGGTGTCGGCCAGTTGATCTCGCTGCTGCTGGTGCTGGCCAAGGATCCGGCGCGGATGGCGCGTGGCAGCGACCTGGTGCGGCTGGACCAGTTGCTGCCGGAGATCGTCGAAGACCACCGCCACCTGTGCGCGGATAAGCGCCTGGAGCTGGCCCTGGCGCCGATGCCGCCGTGCGAGGTGGAGACGCCGCTGGCGATCCTGCAGGTCGCCATCGGTAACCTGCTGCGCAACGCCATCGAGAACAGCGACAAGGGGCAGATCCAGATCACGATGTTGGCGCCGGGCGTGGTCTGCATCGACGATCCCGGCCACGGCATGAGCCCGGAAGAGATCAGCGCGATCTACATGCGCATGGCGCGCGGCGGCGGCAGCCGCGAGGGCAGCGGTATCGGCCTTGACCTGATCGCGCGGCTGTGCGAGCACCTGGGCTGGGCGCTGCACCTGGATTCGCTGGCCGGCAGCGGCACCCGCGCGACGCTGGACCTGAGCAGCGCGCTGAAGCGCCCCGGCGCGTCGCCGCCGTCGCCCGCGTCGTAAGGACGACGGGCTAGGCTTGCGCCGGCAGCAGCCCGCGTTGCGCCAGCCAGGCGCGCGCGTCGTCGGCGTCCTGTTCGAACCAGGCGCGGGTGGAGCCCAGCCGGTAGGTGTAGCCCCAGGCGTCCATGTCCGCCATCAGCCGCGCACGGCCCACGCCGGGCAGGGCGTCAGCCAGCACGATCTGCAGGTAGCAGGTGGCGTCTTCTTCTTCCACCGAGTCGGTGGCGTCGGTATGCACCTGCGCGCGCCGCTGCGGCGGCAGCACGATCAGGTGGCAGGCTTCGTGCAGCAGCGAATGCACCGGCGTGTCGTCGCGCACATAGACGTCGCTGGCGATCACCCCCGCCTCCGGCTCGCCCCAGTAGCTGCCGGGAATGGCGGCGCCGTCGGCGACGCGGTGCAGGGTCAGCCCGTAGCCGGCCAGCAGCGCACGCGGCGCGTCCAGGCCGATGGCGCCCACGGTCAGCACCTGGGCGGCGGCGGGGAGGGCGGTATCGGTCTGCATCGTGTGGAGGTCGTCGGGATGGAAAAGGCGCGGCGGGCGCGCCCGATCACGGCAGGCACAGCGCGTCGCGGCGCCGGCCCGGATCGACGCGTCAGCCGCGGCGGCTGCCACGGCCGACGCGCGGCCTCAGGGCGTCGGCCCTTCCGGCAGGGCGACGGAGATGTCGAGCACGTCGTGCTCGCCGTCCTTGACCAGGTCCACCTTGACCGCGTCGGCGTCGATGTTGACGTACTTCTTGATCACTTCCAGCAGTTCGCGCTGCAGCAGCGGCAGATAGTCCGGGCCGCCGCGCTGGCTGCGTTCCTGCGCGATGATGATCTGCAGGCGGTTCTTCGCGGTTTCGGCGGTGTTCTTCTTGGTCTTGAGGAAATCGAATAGTCCCATGCTCACCCTCCGAACAACTTGGTGAAGAAGCCCTTCTTCTCCACGGAGATGAAACGCATCGGACGTTCCTCGCCGAGAATGCGCGCCACGGCGTCCTCGTAGGCCTGGCCGGCCGGGGATTCGGCGTCCAGGATCACCGGCTCGCCCTTGTTGGAGGCGTTGAGCACGTCGCCGGATTCGGGAATCACGCCGATCGCCTTCAGGCCGAGCACTTCCTCCACGTCGCCGATGCTAAGCATCTCGCCGGTTTCCACGCGCGCCGGGCTGTAGCGGGTCAGCAGCAGGAACGCGGGCAGGCTCTTGCCGCTCTCGGCCTTGTGGGTCTTGGAGTCGAGCAGGCCGAGGATGCGGTCGGAGTCGCGCACCGAGGACACTTCCGGGTTGACCACCACCACCGCGCGGTCGGCGAAGTACATCGCCAGGAACGCGCCCTTCTCGATGCCGGCCGGCGAATCGCAGACGATGTAGTCGAAGCCGTCGGCGGCCAGGTCCTTGAGCACCTTCTCCACGCCTTCCTGGGTCAGCGCGTCCTTGTCGCGGGTCTGCGAGGCGGCCAGCACGAACAGGTTGTCGAAGCGCTTGTCCTTGATCAGCGCCTGCTTCAGCGTGGCTTCGTTGTGCACCACGTTGACGAAGTCGTACACCACGCGGCGCTCGCAGCCCATGATCAGGTCGAGGTTGCGCAGGCCCACGTCGAAGTCGATCACGGCGACCTTCTTGCCGCGTCGCGCCAGCCCGCAGGCCAGGCTCGCGCTGGTGGTGGTCTTGCCGACGCCGCCCTTGCCGGAGGTGACAACGATAATTTCAGCCAAAGGACTATCTCCTGATACGTTCGAGGTTGGGCCGCGTCAGTCTTGCGCGGCGATCATGATCTGGTCCTGCTCCAGCCAGACCTGGACGGCCTTGCCACGCAGTTCCTTGGGAATATCGTCCAGCACCTTGTAGTGGCCGGCAATGGCGACCAGTTCGGCGTGGAAGTCGCGGCAGAAGATCCGCGCCTCGGTGTTGCCCTGGGCGCCGGCCAGCGCACGGCCGCGCAGCGTGCCGTAGATGTGGATGCTGCCGTCGGAGATCACCTCGGCGCCGGCGCCGACGGTGGCCACTACGGTCAGGTCGCAGTTCTCCGCATACAGCTGTTGCCCGGAGCGCACCGCGCTCTTCTGCATGCGCCCGGGTTGCGGCCGTGCCGCCGGAGCGGGCGGCGGCGGAGGCGGGGGCGGCGGCGAGACCGGTGCCGCCGCCGCAGCGGGCGCGCCGCCATCGAAGCGCTCGTACTGTGCGCGGAACTTGGCCAGCAGCGGCAGCCCCAGCGCCACCGACAGCTCCTCGATCTCGCGGGTGCCGTAGGCCAGCGCCACCGGCAGCACGCCGGCGTCGCGCAGCCCGTCCAGCAGCGCCTGCGCGGTGGCCACGTCAGGGGTCTGTGCCAGCCCGCCGAAATCGATGATCACCGCGGCCCGGCCGAACAGCTTGGGCGCGCGCTGCACGCGCTCGCGCATCTCCTGGCTCAGCCGCGCCACGTCCAGCGTGCGCACGCGCAGGTTGGCGATGCCGACCTGGCCGATCTTCAGTTCGCCGGCCTGCTCGAAGTCCAGATTCACCGACGACACGCTCAGGTCCCGGTCGGGCGCTGCGCCCGCTGCAGACGATGGGCGTGGCCGGCCCAGGGCAGGTCGGGCAGGGTGTCGCCGTAGGTTTCGCGCACCCAGGCGTAACTGCACAGATCCTTCAACAGCATGCTCGCACGCACCTCCACTTCGTTCATCGTGTTCTGGCCCACTTCGCGGAAACCGAAGCTGCCATGGAACAGCAGCGCCGCATCGGCGCCGTGATCCAGGAAAACCTCGCACGCCAGTTGCGGGTAGCGCAACTCGGCGTAGCTCTGCACGTCGGCGTAGAACGCCCGGCCGACGCCGCCGCCGCGGCGGCGGCTGGCCACCACGATGCGGTCGATATAGAAAAACTGCGGGTAGCGCTCGCGGAACCAGGCGAAGTTGCTGCTGTCGTGGTCGCTGTCGCTGCCGAAGCCGACCAGGAAGCCGGCCAGGTTGCCGTCGCGCTCGGCGACGCGGAAGTACTCTGCGGTTTCGTAGAAGCGGTGCAGCTTGGCCGAATCCAGCGGCAGGATCGCCAGTCCGGCGTTGTTGTTCAGGGCCAGGACCGAATCGAGCTCGTGCTCGCGCACGTCGCGGATGACGATCGACATTGAGACTCCATTGCTGATGCGCGCGCGGCCCCGTGCGGACCGCAGGGGCGGATTATCGCACGCGCGACCCGGGGCGGCGAGCCGCGCCGGCATGACTTCCGTGGGAGTGCAATGCGCGCCGTTCATCCTAAGATGGCTGCATGTTGGGATATCTCAGCCATACCCGCGTCCTGCGCTATGCCGGCCTGTTCACCTGGGCCGTCATCTGCATGCCGTTGCTGTACCTGTACTGGGAGCCGGTCGAGGAATCGGGGCGGATGCCCAGCGGCGAGGTGTGGCTGCTGCTGGCCAGCTACCTGGGCTTCGGCGTGGTCTATTTCCTGCTGACCCGGCGCCTGCACAGCGGCGACGGCGTACGCTGGTACGACCGCGGCATGCTGGTGCTGCTGACCATCTGCGCCCTGGCGGTCGGCTACCTGCACCGCTCGGGGCTGGGCAGCATCCTGATGATGGTCGCGGCCGGGGTGATCCCCTGGCTGCTGCCGGTGCGCGCCGGCGTGGCCTGGCTGCTGCTGAGCCAGCTGGCGGTGCTGCCGGTGTACCTGACCATCGGCTTCCCGCCATTCGAGGCGCTGATGCAGTCGCTGCTGTACGGCGGCTTTTCCATGTTCATTTTCGTCACCAGCCTGGTCGCGCGCCAGCAGACCCAGGCGCGGGAGGAGCAGCGCCAGCTCAACGCCGAGTTGCGCGCCACCCGTGCGCTGCTGGCCGAGAGCGCCCGGGTCAACGAGCGCACGCGGATCTCGCGCGAACTGCACGACCTGCTCGGCCACCACCTGACCGCGCTGAGCCTGAACCTGGAAGTGGCCGGCCACATCACCGAGGGCCGCGCGCAGGAGCACGTGCAGCAGGCGCATACCCTGGCCAAGCTGCTGCTGACCGACGTGCGCGAGGCGGTCAGCCAGTTGCGCGACAGCGGCGCGATCGACCTGGCGGCGGCGCTGCGGCCGCTGGCCGAGCGGGTGCCGTCGCTGCAGATCCATCTGCAGGTGGAGGAGCCGCTGACCGTGGAGGATCCCGAGCGTGCGCACGTGTTGCTGCGCTGCACCCAGGAGATCATCACCAACGCGGTGCGCCACGCCCAGGCCGACAATCTGTGGATCGAGGTGCGCCGCGACGGCCCGCAGGTGGTGATCCAGGCGCGCGACGACGGCCGCGGTTGCGAGACCCTGGCCCCCGGCAACGGCCTGCGCGGCATGCGCGAGCGCCTGAGCCAGTACGGCGGCAGCCTGGACGTGGCGGCCGCGCCGGGCGCCGGCTTCCGCCTGCGCGCCGCCGTTCCCGGCGCCGCCACCCTGCTGCCGCCCGCCGTTCCCCAAGGAGTGTTGTGATGATCCGTGTGTGTCTGGTCGACGATCAAACCCTGGTGCGGCAGGGCATCCGCTCGCTGCTGGCGCTGGACGGCGGCATCGAGGTGGTGGCCGAGGCCAGCGATGGCCGCCAGGCGGTGGAGTTGATCCCGCAGGTGCTGCCCGACGTGGTGCTGATGGACATGCGCATGCCGTCGATGTCCGGGCTGGAGGCGCTGCAGACGCTGTCGCGCGCCGCCGCGCTGCCGCCGACCATCATCCTGACCACCTTCGACGACGACCAGTTGGTGCTGGCCGGGCTCAAGGCCGGGGCCAAGGGCTATCTGCTCAAGGACGTGTCGCTGGAGCAACTGGTCGGCGCGATCCGCACCGTGGCCGCCGGCGGCTCGCTGGTGCAGCCGGCGGTGACCCAGCGCCTGCTGTCCGGCCTGGAGCATATGCGCAACGACTTCGTCAGCCTTGACCGGCCCGACCCGCTGACCGACCGTGAGACCGAGATCCTACGGCTGATGGCCAGCGGCTTCTCCAACAAGGAGATCGCCAACTCGCTGGGCGTGGCCGAGGGCACGATCAAGAACCACGTCTCCAACATTCTCTCCAAGCTCGGCGTGCGCGACCGGACCCGTGCGGTGCTGAAGGCGTTCGAGCTGCAGTTGGTCTGACCGAGCAGGATGCCCCCGCCCGGCGCCGCAGGTGGTCTGAACGAGACAGGATGACTGCCGGCGGAGGCGGGTCGCGCGCACGCCGGCCGGGTCCCGTGTCACCGGAGGCCATGCAAACCGTGCAGGCATGGCGTTGTCGCGCCTGTCGCACGCAGGCAAGTGGTCTGGCCTCGGCTAGGCGTGGCCCGGACACGTCCGGCTGTCCGAGAGTGCCGCCGTTGCTCGATTCGATGCGGGCAGGTCCTGAGTGCGTCGGCCTGTCCGCCGCCGTCGCCGGGACAATGGTCTGGTCGTCCCCAGCGTCGCGCGCACCGGCGCTGCCGGCAACGCGCAAGGCCGTTGCGGCGCGGGGCGAAGCGGCATTCCGTGATGTGCTGACCACGGACAGCGAAGCCTGCTAGGATGGGCGCTTCGCTTCATCAACCCGGCCGTGGGATCGGCCCCGGAGACCTCCTGAATGACCCGTATTATCGAGTTCCTGATCGCCCTGGGGATCGTGGCTGGCCTGTTCGTCATTGTCGGCGTGGTGCTGCCCTCGGAGCGTCACATGTCCGAAAGCGTCGAGACCAATCGGCGCATGACCATCGTCTATGACACGGTCAACAGCCTGCGTCGGTTCAAGGACTGGAACCCCCTGGTGCTGCGCGACCCGCGCATCGAGCTGAAGCTCTCCGGCCCGGAATCCGGTGTCGGCGCGCGCCTGGACTACAGCTCCAAGGAGGGCTACATCGGCAAGGGTAGCTGGACCATCACCTCGACCGAGAAGAACAAGGACGTGGTCATCGCCATCGAGGACGAGACCAAGGGCAAGGACAAGACCACCACCTTCAAGCTCGAGTCGACCGGCAAGAACGGCCGCAACGTGAAGATCACCCAGGACTACACCGTCAAGTACGGTTGGGACCTGCTGGGTCGTTACGCCGGCCTGTACGTCAGCCGCCATGTCGGCGACGACATCAAGCTAGGTCTGTCGCGCCTGAGCAACGTGCTGGCCACCGTGCCGAACGTGGACTACCGCTCCGACGACACCCCGCTGAAGGACCTGAAGGTCGTCGACGTCCCGGCCGAGGACCTGCTGGTGGTCAACGCCGGCAACATCGACCGCGACAACGACTCCATCAAGAAGTCCATCAAGGACAACCAGGAGTGGATCAAGCGGGTGATGGACGCCAACGGCCTGGAAGCGGCCGGTCCGGTGCGCATCGTCACCACCGACTTCGGCTCGGACAAGTACGCGTTCGACGTCGCCCAGCCGGTCCGCAAGCGTGCCGGTGGCGCGCCGAAGGACGACGCCAAGAAGGATGAGAAGAAGGACGACAAGAAGGACGACGTGGCCGCCGCGCCGGTCGATGCCACCCCGGTTGCCGCCTCCGGCGAGCCGCTGAAGGTGACCATCCCGCAGGGCGCCCCGGTCACCTACCTGCGTACCGAAGCACACCGCTCCGCCTTCGCCAGCTACACCGGCCACATGGCGGGTCTGGATGCGGCGCGCAATGCGCTGCGCGCCTGGGCCGCGACCAGCGGCTACGACGTGACCGACCGTCCGTACGAAGCCTGGAAGGGCGGGGTGGACAAGTCGTTCACGCCGGAAGGCACCTACGACATCTACTGGGCGATCAAGTAAGTCCTGCCCTGGTGGACGAGTGAACCGGAACGCGCCGCATCTTGCGGCGCGTTCTGTTTATGGGGCCGGCAAACGCTGCCGCGCTCCCGGAGGAAACCCTCATGCTGACGTTCGATCGCCGTACGCGCGGGCCGTTCTGGCTGTGCAGTGCCGGCGCGCTGCTGGCGGCCGTGTCCATCGGCCTGTCCGCCTATGCTTCGCACGGCGTGGCCGAGCCCCTGGCGCAATCGCACCTGCAGACCGCGGCGCTGTACGCCTTCGGCCACGGCGTGGCGCTGGCGGCGCTGGGACGCCGCAGCGAGCGACTGCTCGGGCGCCTGGCGCTGTGCCTGTTGCTGCTCGGCACCGTGCTGTTCTCCGGCAGCCTGGCCGGCAACGCGCTGGCGCAGTGGCCGACGCGTCTGGCGCCGATCGGTGGCACCACGCTGATGCTGGGCTGGCTGCTGTGGGCGGTGGACGCGTTGCGGCGCTGAGGCCGGCAATTCGCCGCATGCCGTCCCGGCCCTGGCAGTGTCGGGCGCGCGTACCGGGCTACGCGCGCGGCAGGTACTTGTCCCACAGATGGTTGCGGAAACGTCCCTCTGGGTCCACCTGACGCTTGATCCGCGCGAACGCCGCTGCCTCCGGATAGGCCGCGGCGAACTGGCGTGTGCTGGCATGCAGACGGTATGGCAGGTAGTAGCGGCCGCCGTGTGCCAGTGCGGCATCGATCAGCTGCCGCGTCCATATCGCCGAGGCGCGGTCCGCGGCCATTCCGCTGCGCTGCTTGTGGTACAGCACGAACGAGAACACCGGTTGCGTCGCCCAGCGCAGCAACGCCACCGTATCGGCGGGCGAGTGGCGGATGGACACGTTGAGCGCAGTGACCGCGTGGCGACGCAGGATCGCGGCCATTTCCTGCGCGAATGCGGCGAATGCGGACACCGGCACGAAGTATTCCTGCAGCAGGAAGGTGGATAGCCGCCGGGTGCGCGGTTCCAGCGCATTCGCATCCAGGCTGGCCTGGCAGTTGCGGCGCATGACCGCTGGTGTGTGCAGCAGCGGTTCGGTCTGATAGCGCTCGCGCAGCCACGGGCCTATCGGTAGCTCCGAGGCAGCCCAGATCATGGTCTGTTCGCGCGCGTAGTCCTGCCCGCGGGGCAGCAACCGGCGGGGCTCGGTCGGTGTCGCGGTGCTGCGTCGCCAGGTCACCGCCAGTGGCCGGTCGAAGCGTGGTGGCATCAGATCGGCGTTGTGCATGACCGCCAGCGGATCGCCGGCGATGCGTTCGGCGAAGAAGGCCGGGTAGTCGGCCAGTGGTAGCTGCTGGACGTGGCGTTCGAGTACATCGTTGTGGGCCAGCGACAGCTCGGCCTCGGTGATCACGCCGAGCCCGCCGTAGCCGCCGATCGCCGCGGCGAACAGCGCCGGTTCACGCTGGCGATCGAGTTCGTGCACGTTGCCTTGCGCATCGACCAGTTGCAGTGCCTGCACCGTGTGCGCGATCGGGCCGGCGTGCAGGTAGCGGCCGTGGCAATTGACCGAGATCGAGCCACCGACGCTGAAGTTGCTGTAGCTCTGCATCACCGCAATCGAAAGATCGTGCGGATCGATCCGGTCCTGCACATCGCGCCAGCGCATGCCGCTGCGCACGCGGATCCGCTGCGCTTCCCGATCCAGCCGCACCACGCCGACCAGGCTGCGCAGATCCAGATGCAGCGAATCGGCGGCACTGACCTGGCCGCCCATGCTGTAGCACGCGCCCCCAACCGACACCGTGCCGTTGCTGTCGCGCAGCAGGGCGGCCACCTCCGCGGTGCTGCGCGGTTGCGCGATACGTGCGACGCGGGTCCGGTCGATGGCGGCGATGTCGCCGACCTCCAGTGGATCCGGGGCGCTGCGGCCGCATCCCGGCAGCGCCAGGGCGGTGCCCGCGCCGAGCAGCGTGGCGCAGGCGGCACGGCGGCTATGATCGATGTGCTCGTCCATCAACGACGCTGTCCTTGGAGCCGATGGGGCAGTGGGTCGCTCAGGGGGCGGCCACCAACTCGATCCGCGTCTGCAGCCGCACCCACGCGTCCTGGCTGGGATCGTTGACCGTGACCTGCACGGTGTAGGTGCCGAGCGGGTCGCTGTCCTCGAAACGCAGTTGCACCGACAGCGGCGCCAGTTCCAGCAGGCCGGCGGCGGCCGGTGGGCCGCCCATGCCCAGGGGCCGCATTGGGTCCTGCAGCGTGGTGCCGCCGTCGGGGCCGAGCACGCGCAGGCTCATCTGCGCATCGCAGGCGCCACCGTTGTTGGGGCTGGGCGCGCAGCCGGAGTACAGCAGCGCCACGCGCAGCAACTGGCCGCGCTGCACGCGCGCGATCGTGCGCAGGTTCGGCGCATGCGCGGCCTCGGTCTGCCCCCACTCCTGCGCGAACGCGCTGAAGTCGGCGTCGTCGGCGATCTGCAGTGCGGCGGCGAAGGCCTTGTCGTGGCCGCGCTCGGCGCTGTCCGGCAGCGCCTGGCCCTGCCGGTCGTGCCATTGCGCGGCGGCGCAGGTGGGCAGGGCCAGGGCCAGCAGGGTCAAGGCCCGCCAGGCGGCGGTGCCGGCGCGCGGCCGGCGGGTATCGGAACGGGTCATGCGCAAGCGGCCTCCTGCCAGCACCAGTGCCAGGGTTCGTAGACGATGCCATGCGGGTTGTCGCGCGGATAGCTCATGCGGTAGCCGAAGGCGCCGGCGTGGTCGTGCAGCCAGGCGAAGGCCGGCGTGCGCTCGAAACTTTCCTCGGCCGGCGGCTCGCCGGGTGTGCCGATGTCCAGGGCGTGCCCGCTGTGGTGCTCGCTGAACCCCGGCGCGGCATTGACCGCGAGGATCTGCTCGAGATTCTGCCCGCGGGCGAACTTGCGCGCGAAGATGCCCAGTTGATACGCGTGGCTGCGATAGCCGGAGATCGCCTCCAGCACCACGCCATCGCGCGCGGCGGCATGGCGCAGCGCGTGCCAGGCGCGTGCGGCGCCGGCGCTCAGCCACAGCGGGCGTCGGTAGCGGTCGTTGCCGGCCGCGTGCAGGGTGGCCGGTTCCGGCTGCAGCGGCAGGCCGGTGCGTTGCGCGTAGGCGTCGGCGGCCAGGCCCAACTGGTCCAGTTGCTCCTGCAGCGCGTGCAGCGGCAACCAGGTCTCATCAGCCGCCATCGTGCCGCGTGCGGGCAGCGCGTCGAGCCGATCCAGGGCCGCGTCGATGCCGGGTTCGTGCATCAGTCGCGGCACCAGCGCGTGCAGTCCGTGTGCGTTCGCGGTCGCCAGGTAGCGCCCGTCGTGCTTGCGCCGCAGCAGCCAGGTCGCCTGCGTGAGCTGGCGCGCGTCGGCGTTGCTGCGCGCGCGCAGTCGCGCGGCCGGTAGCAGTTCGATGGTCTCGGTGTTGAGCAGCAGGCTGGGGACGGTGCGCATCGGCACAGGGTAGGGCCAAGCAGCGCGGGCGGCCAGTCGTGGGGCGATCCTGCCGCGTTGCACACGACGCGGCAGACGCGGCTCAGAAGAACTCGTCGAGCAACTGGTGGAACTGCAGCCGCGTGAGGTCCGGCGTGGCGATGCCGTACGCGGCGAAGAAGCGATCGGCGAGCGCCGGGTCGAATTCGTCCAGGCAACTGGCCAGGATCGCCAGGTCCTGGTACGGGTCGGCGACGCCGGCGCGGCCGAGGTCGATCACGCCGACCACGTGGTCTGGCGCATCGAGCAGGATGTTGTCCAGCGAGTAGTCGCCGTGGCACAGCACGCGCTCGCTGGCCAGCGGCAGCAGCGCGGTCATCGCCTGCCACACCGCCTCCGCCGACCAGCCGGCACGCGCCTCGTTGAAGTCCTCGGTGTCGACCAGGCCCGCCTGCAGCCGGCGTTGCGCAGCGGCCAGGCGCAGCGGGTGAGTGGCGTCGAACGGACAGGTATCGATCGGCGTGGCGTGGAAGCGGCGCAGGAACTCGGCCAGCGCCTGTGCGATGCGTTGCGCCTGCGCGGGCGCGTCCTGCAGCCATTGGTAGGCGGTCCTGCCCGGCAGCGCTTCGCTCAGCAGCCAGGCGCCGGCGGCGTCGGCCTCGAAATGCAGCACGCGCGGCACGCAGCCCGTTCCGCGCAGCCAGTGCAGCCGCGCGAACTCGTCTACCACGTCGTCGTGCGAGGCGCCGGTGCCGCGCTTGAGGTACAGGTCCGGCGTGCCGGTGCCGCCGAGCCGATAGACCATGGCGCCTGCTTCGCCGACCAGATTGCGGTGCCAGTGCAGGCCGTGCAGCCGCGCCGACAGCGTCGGCGGCAGCGCCGGTGCGGTGGCGGGAGTCTCGCGGGGCGCGGTGTGGTCCATCGGACCGATCCTTGAGGCGTCATGTGGAGGCGGCGTCGTCGCCGTCGTCGCGACGCGCGCGGCTGGCGACGAGGACGCGCGTGGCTGGTGTTCCAGCATATATCGCTTCGCGTACGCCAGAACGCTCGACGCGGTGTGCTCCACGGATCGGGCGCGTCGCGCGGCGAGACCTTGCCGCACCGCGCAGCATGTCGTGCCCTGCGCGGCCGGTCGCAGCAGCGACCGACGCGGCGAGGCCCGCCGGACTCAGGCCATGCGGCGCGCCGTGCCGCGCGTGTCTTCGCCGCAGTGTGCTTGCGCCGCGAGTGTCTGCCATTCCTGCAGCACCTGCCTGGGGTGTTCGACGCTGAGCAGCAGCCAGCCGCCGGCGTGCAGCGGAACGGCCAGGACGCGATCGCTGGTGATCAGGCAGAACGCCTTGTCCCCGTCGCGGGTGCGGTAGTGGCCGGCATGGAAACCGCGGTAGCCGAAACCGAGCAGCTTCAAGGCCGGCTTGAAGCCGGTGTGCTCGGACAGCGCGATCACGCGCGCGTCCCCCAGGCGCAGCGCGGCCAGCGGTACGCGCTTGGTCAGGAACGTCGCACGCACGTCCACCAGGCCCTCGTGCAGCAGCACGCGCTGCCGCGCGAAGGTGGCGGTGCCGGCCACGCCGATCAGCGCCAGCAGCCCGAAATGCCACCACAGCGCACCAGGCCGCGCGGCATGCAGCGCGAAGCCACCGATCACGGCGGCGACGAGCAGCAGCGGCAGCCACAGCCACAAGGCCAGGCCCAGGCGATGCGCCGGCGCCACCGGATACCGCCGTGCCGGGGAGGGTGACGTGGATCGCAGCCGGCTCATGGTGTGGCGCCGTGGCTGGCGGGCAGGGCGCGCACCCAGGCGGCGACATCGGCGATCAGGGCCGGGTCGACGTGGCCGGGCGTGGCGTACTCGGCCGGTCCGGGGGCGCCGCTGCCGGCGATGCCCAGGTGGTTCAGCGCGTCGTAGCGGTGCAGGGTGGCATGCGGATCATCGGCCAGCGCCTGTTGCCACCGTTGCCAGTCCGGCGCGGTGACCTGGAAATCGCGCTCGCCCTGCAGCCACAGCACCGGCATCGGCCCGAGCGCGCGGACGTCGGCGACCGGATCGACCTGTTCGATCGCGCGCCAATAGGTGGCAGGTACGTCCAATGGCGAATCGCTGCGCGCGACCTCGCCACTGCCGCGGACCTTGGCCACGCGGCGCTCGAGCTCGGCCAGCGCCGCCTGCCGCTGCGGCGACGGTGGATGTTCCTGGCTCAGCAGGTAGCGGTTCTGCTCGATCAACAGGTCCAGCAGCGGTCGCGCCGGC